>CAZFUH010000191.1:0-8235 GCA_964522235.1 uncultured Rhodanobacteraceae bacterium | reverse complement strand
TGCAGAGGTGTCAGACCGGCGCCATTGCCGGCGTCGGCCTCGGCGCCGGACGACAGCAGCACCATCAGCACGCGGCGCACACGCGCGTCATCGTCACTGCCGAATGCGTAGCCGGCGGCGGCATGCAAGGGGGTGTTGCCGGCGGCGTCGGCGCTGACCGGACGGGCGCCGGCACGCAGCAGGTGCTCGATGCAGCCCTCGGCACCGCAGGCAGCGGCGACCAGCAGAGGCGGATTGACCCCGCCGCTGCCGGCCTGCGCCGACGCACCGCGCTCGAGCAGGTGACCGACGATGGTCGTCTGGCCACCGATGATCGCGGCGACCAGGGCATTGACGCCGCGCGGTGTGCAGGCGTCGACCTCCGCACCGTGCCCGAGCAGCTCGTCGAGCACGTCCAGATGTCCACCACCAGCGGCGTGAATCAATGCGGTGCACCCCTGGGCGTCCCGGCCCTGGCAGTCCAGACCCATCGCGAGCAGACGGCGCACCGACGGCAAGTCACCGGACTGTCCGGCGGCGGCCAGGTCATGACCCTGGAGACGACGGCGCGGCAACGGCCAACGTGACCAGCGCAGCCACTCCACCAGTTCCCGGCGATCGCCGTTCATGGCCAGTCCGAGCGGCGTCTCGCCGCTACTCGCCAAGGCCTGCGGATCGGCGCCATTGCGCAACAGGGCGATGATCAGGCGCCGGGCGCGTTCGTCGTCGTGTTCGAGCGCACGATGCAGGGGCGTATAGCCGGCGAAATCGCGGCGCTGGCTGTTGACGCCGCGCTCCAGCAGGCGTACCGCCAGGCGATCCAGACCCTGGGCGACGGCATGGTGCAGCGGATCGATGCCATTGGGATCGGCCGCGAACAGATCGGCGCCGGCATCAATCCAGGCCAGTGCGATCTCCTCGCGGTCTTCGGCCCGACTGCCGGCAGTCGCCAGCAGTCGCGCCAGCCAGGCACCGCCGCTGACCGAGACGCCGCTGCCCGGCAACGCCAGCAGCAGGTTGCGGGTCACCGGCCAGGCGTCGAGCGCCGCCTCGATCAAGAGTCTGCCGTCGCCGAGCCGGGTCTCGGCCGGCAACGGCCGCGACAAGATCAGCGCCACCACCGGCTGCGCGCCCTGCAGGGTCGCTTCCAGCAACAGATCGGCCCGCTGTGCCGGCGTCGCCATACGCAACCATTCGTGCAGCGCCGCCTGCCGGCCGCTGGCCAGCAGGCTGGCCGGTCGCACCGTCGCCGGATCGATCGACAGCTGAATGCTCAGCTCGAGATCCGCCGCCGGTGCCTCCGGCGGCGTGTCCGTTTCGGCCCCGGCAGCAATCAACCGAGCCCGAAGCGCCGCTGATGCCTCGGTCTGTTCAAGTCGCTTCAGTGCCGTACGCCCGTCCTGATCGCGGGCGTCGACGTCGGCACCGGCGTCGAGCAGACACTGGACGACGCCCTCGTGCCCGGCCAGCACAGCGTGATGCAGGGCAGTCCGGCCTTCGCCGTCCCGGCCGCCGACGTCGGCGCGTGCGCGCAGCAGACGTTGCACGATTTCCAGCTGTTCTTCGGGCGCCGCCGCGGCCGCGGACAACGCCGGCAGTGCATCGGCGACCGCCGTCGCCGCGCGCCGCTCCAGGAACAGGCGCACCAGGGCCAGGTTGCCGGCGGCACATGCGCGTGCCAGCGGCGTAAAGCCTTCGCGATCGACGGCGTCGATCGCCGCACCGGCATCGAGCAGCATGGCCGCGACCGCCGGCTCCATGCTCAGTGCGGCATGGTGCAGAGGCGTGCGATCGTCTTCGTCTCGGGCGCGCAGATCGGCACCATTGGCGATCAGGGCAAGCACGATCTCGGCGCGGCCATAGTAGCTGTCGCGGCAGGCGACCAGGAGCGGGGTCAGGCCCTGGCAGCGATGCTCGATCGAGACACCGGTGGCGATCATGGCCCGCAGCGGCCGGGAATCGTTCAAGGTCGCGGCGATGGTCAGTGCATCGCGCTGATCGGCCTCGTCCGGCAGCGCCGAGGTCGTGACCTCGGCGCCGGCCTCGATCAGAACCAGGGCGCGCTCGACCCGGCCCTCGCGCAACGCCTCGCGCAGCGCCGCAGCGCGCAGCACCGGCCGCTGCGGGATCGGCTCGTCAACCACCGGCTCCGCGGCAACCGGCTGGCCTGGCTCCTGAAGACCATCAAGCAGCGACCGGACCCGCTGTTGCGCCCAGTCGTAGCCGAGCCACGCGAGTGCGAGCAGGACCATCAGCGCCGGTGCCTGCAGACGCCAATCGGACAGCATCAGGGCCAGCGCCGCCGGTGCCAGGAGCCAGGCCGCATGCACGAGCAGGATCGGCAGACCATGGCTGAAATAGATTTCCTGCCGAGTGGTCAACTCGCGTGCCGCACGCAGCGCGCGCGCGATTCGAACCGGCGCTTGTGAGGCCGAGTCCAGGCCTTCACCGCGATCGAGCACCGGCAGCACCAGGGCCGGCCACCAGCGCCACGGCAGCAACATCGCCACGGTCACGGCGGCGGCGATGGCCAGACTGGCGGCGAGCGAAGGTTGCTGTTGCCACCACAGCGCCGCCGGCAGCACCAGGCCGGACACCAACAGGGCATGCGCCACGATCAGCGCCGCGCTCGCGAGCAGGCGTGCGCTCGGCAGGCCGGGACTGGACGCTCCGGCGCCGCGCTCGCGGCGCGGGTCCGACGACGCCGCGGCCAGCGCGAGCAGCGGCAGGGCCAGCCAGCAGCCAGCGACCAGGGCCAGGCTGGACCACGGCGCCGACAACAGCGAGTGCAGGGCCAATGCCAGTGCCGCCAGCCCCAACGCCGGAAGCAGCAGGATCAGGTAGGGACGCCGTTGCATCGGCCAAAGTGTACTCCGCGCCGAGGCTGAATCTGCGCCGGCAGGCGGGCCGGGCCGCGGCCACCAGTGCCGGCGGCGCGGTCGGGCGAACGCCCTCGGACCAGGGATGCCGTATTCTCGGCGACTTGTTTTGGCAATCGTCCACGATCGTTATGTCGCGAGTTCCATTCCTGGGGCCACTGCTGGCCTGCTTCATCTCCCTGCCACTGCTGGCGGCACCGTCGCTGGAACAGATCATGGCCGATCCGGACTGGATCGGCCCGCCGGTGCAGGAATCCTGGCTGTCACTGGACGGTGCGCAGGCCTACTATCGGATCAAGCAGCCCGGCAGCAGCCTGCGCACGCTGCGACGAATCGATCTCGACGACGGCCGCGACTACGCCGTCGGCGACGACGAGCTGGCCGCGATCGACGGCGCCGAGCCGGTCTACGATCGCACGCGCCGGCGTGCCCTGTTTCTGCGCAATGGCGACCTGTTCCTGCGCGATCTGGCCAGCGGTCGCCTGGATCAGCTCAGCCGGGGCATCGACGGCATTGCCGACCCGCGTTTCGCCACCGACGGCGCGATCCTGGTCCGGGCTGGCGAGCGCTGGCTGCGCATCGAGCCGGCCAGCGCGCTGTCCGGACCATTGGCCGATCTGCGTTTCGAGGACGCGCCCGACAACGGCGACAAGAAGGACGACGAGCTGCGCAGGACCCAGTTGCAGCTGTTCGAGACCTTGCGACGGGTGCGCAGCGAGCGCGAGGAACGTCGCGACGAGGATCTGCGCCAGCGCCGCGTCGATGACTCGCGCGGGCCGGCGCCGTGGTACTTGGGCAAGGAGCGCAGCGCAAGCGCCAGCGAGGCATCGCCGGACGGACGCTGGCTGCTGCTGGCGACCCAGCCGGCCGAGGTCGAGCGCGGCGAGCGCGGCAAGATGCCGTTGTTCGTGACCGAGTCCGGCTATACCGAGATCGAGGACGTGCGCATCCGTGTCGGCCGCAAGATCCCGATCGGCCAGCAGTTCGAGTTGCTTGATCTGGAGCGGCGCGAGCGCCATGCGCTCCAGCTCGACGCCGTACTGCCCGGTTTGAAGGACGATCCGCTGGCGCAGCTGCGCGAGCGTGACGGTGCACCCGAGGCACCGGACGTGCGCGCGGTCAGCCTGCTCGGCGCACGCTGGAGCGACGATGGCCGTCATCTCGCCTTGCAGCTGCGCAGCATCGACAACAAGGACCGCTGGCTGGTCACGATCGAGCCCGGCCGCGACCCGACCGCGATCACAGTCCAGCACCGGCTCAGCGATCCGGCCTGGATCAACTGGAACTTCAATGAATTCGGCTGGCTGCCGGATCGGCACACGCTGTGGTACCTGTCCGAGGAGAGCGGCCACGCGCACCTGTACCTGAAGCCGCTCGACGGCCGCGCGCGCGCGCTGACCCGAGGCCGCTGGGAGGTTCATTCGCCAAGCCTCAACGCCGCCGGCGACGGCTTCTGGCTGATCGGCAACCACAGCCATCCGACCGAATTCGACCTGTATCGAATATCTCTCGACGGCGCCGAACCGCGCCGGCTGACCCAGTTTCGCGGGGTCGAGCGCTACGTCGTGGCCAGCGACGAATCGCGCGTGCTGATCGCGCATTCGCAGTCGTACACGCCGAGCCAGCTGGCACTGCTGCAACCGGCCGAGGGCACTGTGCGGGCACTGACCGATACCCGCACGGCCGAGTACCGGGCGATCGACTGGCCCGGCTTCGAAATCGTCGCGGTACCGTCCAGTCACCAGGACCAGCCGATCTGGTCGAAACTGTATCGACCGGCGCAACTGGAGCCTGGCAAGCGCTATCCGGCCGTGCTGTTCGTGCACGGCGCCGGCTATCTTCAGAACACCAATCATCGCTTCGGTCATTACTACCGCGAGCAGATGTTCCATCATCTGCTGGTCGAACGCGGCTTCATCGTCCTGGACATGGACTATCGCGCCTCCGCCGGATACGGGCGCGATTGGCGCACGGCGATCTACCGGCGCATGGGCCATCCCGAACTGGACGATCTCATCGACGGCATCGACTGGCTGGTCGCGCAGCAACAGGTCGACGTCGAGCGCATCGGCGTCTATGGCGGCTCCTATGGCGGCTTCATGGCCCTGATGGCGCTGTTTCGCGAACCCGAACGCTTCGTCGCCGGCGCCGCGCTGCGCCCGGTCACCGACTGGCGCCACTACAACCACCCGTACACCGCGAACATCCTGAACACGCCGGACCTCGACCCGGAGGCGCATCGGATCAGCTCGCCGATCGAATACGCCGAACACCTGCGCGGCCACCTGCTGATCGCGCACGGAATGCTCGATGACAACGTCTTCTACCAGGACGCGGTGATGCTGGCGCAACGTCTGATCGAGCTGAAGAAGGAGAACTGGGAGCTGGCCAGCTATCCGCTGGAACGACACGGCTACGTCCATGCCGAAAGTTGGCTCGACCAGTACCGGCGCATCCTGAAACTGTTCGAGTCGACGCTGCTGCGTTGACGCCGCGTTCACGGTTCGCGCGACCAGCGGGGCGTTGCTGTCGATGACCGGGCGGCGATCGCCCGCGCGGGCACGGGCGTCCGGATCCACTGGTGTACCCTCGGCGGAATGCAGAGGACAGCCGGAATGGCCACGAACCGCTTCACGACGCACGAGGTCGAGAACCAGGCCCCGGCGCTGGCCGATCACAATGCCTTCCTCGCCGACGTCGCGTTGCGCGAAGCGCTATTCCGCGAAGGCGCGGACTGGGCCGAGGACCGGCTCGTCGCCTATGGCGCGCTCGCCGGCGCTGAGCTGCGCGAGCTGGGCGAACTGGCAAACCGGCACAAGCCGGTGCTGCGCACGCATGACCGCTACGGCCACCGGATCGACGAGGTCGAGTTCCATCCGGCCTACCACCGTCTGATGGCGCTGGCGATGAGCCATGGCCTGCACGCCCTGCCGTGGCAGCTCGATCAGCCGGGCGGCCATGTCGCGCGCGCCGCGCTCGAATACCTGCACCACCAGGCCGAAGCCGGCAGCAATTGTCCGCTGACCATGACCTACGCCAGCGTCCCGGCGCTTCGTCATGCGCCCGACACGACTGCACCCTGGCTGGCACGGATCGTCGGCCGCGATTACGACCCGCGCAGCCTGCCGATCGCCGACAAGGGCGCGGTCACGATCGGCATGGGCATGACCGAAAAGCAGGGCGGCTCGGACGTGCGAGCGAACAGCACCCGCGCGCAGCCGCAAGGCGACGGCAGCTACGCCCTGGTCGGCCACAAGTGGTTCTTCTCGGCGCCGATGTGCGACGGCTTCCTGGTCCTGGCCCAGGCACCCGGCGGACTGAGTTGCTTCCTGCTGCCGCGCATCCTCGACAATGGCGAGCGCAATGGTCTGCGCCTGCAACGGCTCAAGGACAAGCTCGGCAACCATGCCAATGCTTCCAGCGAGGTCGAGTTCGTCGAGGCCCAGGCCTGGCGCATCGGCGACGAGGGCAGGGGGGTTGCGACCATTCTGCAAATGGTCGCGCTGACCCGTCTGGACTGCATGATCGGCTCGGCGGCGGAGATGCGCCAGGCCCTGATCCAGGCGATCCACCATGCCGAGCATCGGCGCGCGTTCGGCAAGCGCCTGGTCGAGCAGCCGCTGATGACCAATGTGCTCGCCGATCTCGCCCTGGAATCGGAAGCCGCACTCGCGCTGGCGATGCGAACGGCACGCGCGATCGACCGCTCGGCAACCGACGCCGGCGAAGCCGCACTCGCGCGCATTCTGACCCCGGTCGGCAAGTACTGGATCTGCAAACGCGCGCCGGCCTTTGTCAACGAAGCGCAGGAATGCCTGGGCGGTGCCGGCTACGTCGAGGAATCGATCCTGGCGCGCCTGTACCGCGAGGCGCCGCTGAATTCGATCTGGGAGGGCTGCGGCAACATCCAATGCCTGGACCTGCTGCGAGCGCTCGCACGCGAACCCGACAGTCGCGCCGCACTCGCTGCCGAACTCGATGCCGCGACCGGCATGCATCCGGCCTACGATCCCGCCTTGGCCGCGCTGACACGTGAACTCGCCGATGCCGAGCACCTGGAAACGCGCGCCCGCCATCTCGCCGAGCACATCGCCCTGCTGCTGCAGGCGTCCTTGCTGCTGCGCAGCGGCAATACCGTAGTCGCCGACGCGTTCTGTCGCAGCCGTCTGGCCCGCAGCCATGCGCTCGCGTTCGGGACGCTGACGCCCGGGACCCCGTTCACCGCGCTGATCGAGCGTGCCCGACTGGCTGTCTAGCCCGTATTTCTTCCAGCCGAGTGCTTGTGCTGGGTGTTCAGTTTACGTGCCAGGCTGCGACTTCCGCTTCGGCGCGAACGTTGCGCGCCGCGAACTTTCGCTTCAGGGCAAGGGCAAGAGCGCCCTCGTGCGCAAGCAGCCAGCGCTTGCGCTCGAGGCCGCCGGCATAGCCGGTCAGGCGCGCGTCGGCGCCGATCACACGATGACATGGGACGATGATGGCAATCGGATTGGCGCCGTTCGCAAGTCCCACCGCGCGTACGGCTGATGGCCGGCCGATCGCTTGCGCCAACTCGCGATAGCTCAAGCTGAGGCCAGGGGGAATCGCGCGCAGGGCGTCCCAGACTTCGCGCTGAAAGTCGGTGCCGGCAGTCGCGACCGGCAGGCTGTCGAGCGCGCCCGGATCGCCCTCGAAATAGGCAGCAAGCGCGCGCGCGGCGGCGCTCGGTGATCCGGCCGGGCGGATTCGAACACCGGCCTCGCCATAGTGCCGAACCAGCAGCCGGTGCATGCGTTCGGCGTGATCGCTCCAGTCGACGACGCGGACCTGACCGTCATCGTCGCAGAGCACGACGGCGTTGCCGATCGGCGTCTGCAGCCGTTCTTCAAGCAGTTCCAGATACGTCATCTTGTCACTCCATGGTGGCGATGCGGTGATCCTGACGCCGCCGGATCACGCTGGCGCGCGGCTTTCGGACCTCGAACATTGACCACGAGTCTTCTGCTGCGGGCCAGCGCTATCGAGGTCCGAAAACCGCCAGACCGATCCGGCTCGTGGCAGGATGATGACGCCATGAATGCGACCCAGCCCCTGCGCGACGATCCTGCGGTGACGATCTCGTCCGAGCTGGCCGACGACGGCCCGTCCGGTGGCTGGCGACTCGATCACGAGGCCTGCTACCGCGCGGTGCGCGCTCGCGACGCGCGTTTCGATGGCCGTTTCTTCACCGCCGTGCGCAGCACCGGCATCTATTGCCGGCCGGTCTGCCCGGCTCGCACACCGAAGTCCGAGAACGTTGCCTTCTACCCGTCCGCCGCGGCGGCCCAGGAAGCCGGCTACCGGCCCTGTCTGCGTTGCCGGCCGGAAGCGGCGCCAGATCTAGCCGTCTGGCGTGGCACCT
>CAZFUH010000190.1:0-8281 GCA_964522235.1 uncultured Rhodanobacteraceae bacterium | reverse complement strand
GTGGTTCATCGTTCAGTCATCGGTCACATCGATGGCTGCGGTAACAGCAACTGCGGATCCAGCCGGACATCGAACCAGTTCATGCCCCAATGCATATGCGGACCGGTTGCACGCCCGGTGGCGCCGACGGCGGCGACGATCTCGCCCTGTTCGACGCGGTCGCCGACCTGCTTGTCCAGGCGGCTGAGATGGATGAAGGTCGATGAGACGCCATGACCATGGTCGATGGTCAGCGTTCCGCCGGTCAGAAAGAAGTCGGCTTCGGCCACTGTGACGATACCGGCGGCTGGCGCGCGCAGCGGGGTTCCGGTCGGCGCTGCGACATCGAGACCATAGTGCGGATTGCGCGGCACGCCATTGAGGATGCGCTGGCTGCCATAGACGCCGCTGATCCTGCCTTCGACCGGCCAGATGAAATCGCTCAGAAAGTCCAGGCGGTCGTCGTCGCGCTGGCGTGCCTGCGCGACCACGGCCTGTTCCCGGGCGATGCGCCGTTGCAATTCAGGATCCGGTGAGACCGTCGACGGCGGCAGACCGTCGACACGTTCAATTCGGTACTGGCGTTGTTCAATTTCGATCGAGTGCTCGATCCGGTCGCCATTGGGCAAATGGATGTCCAGCAGTTGCCGCTCGCCTTGATCGCGACCGAACCCGAAGGCAAGCCAGCCCTGATCAGAGACCCGCAGTTGGCGTTCGCCAAGCCGGACGCTGCTGCCCGGAGGCACGCGACCGATCACCAGTTCGCCCTGACGCGACTGCACCGGCAGCTCGATACGCGGATCGGCGGCGAGCGCCATTGCCGAGAGCAAACCGATCAGCAAGAGCGCCAGCAACCGGGTCGGAACCCGACGCGAACATGCCGTCCTCATGAGTGCCCCACGGGACATCGACATCAGCCGGTGAACGCCAGGCGTTCGCCGGCCGCCTTCGGATCAATCTGACCCAGATGCCAGGCCAGGTGGCCGTTGACCCAGGTGGCGGTCACGCTGGAGCGGAAGGTCTCGCCCTCGAATGGCGACCAGCCGCAACGGCCGAGCACGTTTTCGGGACGGACGCAGGTCGGGGTTTCCAGATCGACCAGCACCAGATCGGCGGCCCAGCCTTCGCGCAGGTAGCCGCGTTCGCGGACGCCAAAACGTCGGGCCGGCGCATGACAGATGCGTTCGACCAGCAGCGGCAGGTCGAAGGCGCCGTCGTGGACGTGTTCCAGTGCCGCGACCAGGGCGTATTGCACCAAGGGCAGGCCGGATGGAGAACCGGGGTAGGGCTTGGCCTTTTCCTCGCGCGTATGCGGAGCGTGATCGGTGGCCAGGATATCGATTCGGCCGTCGGCAACGGCGGCGATCAGCGCCGCACGGTCGGCGGCGCTCTTGATCGCCGGATTGCACTGGATGCGGGTGCCCAGACGCTCGTAGTCGTCGTCGCAGAAGTGCAGAAAATGGACGCAAGTCTCAGCGGTGATGCGTTTGCCATCGATCGGACCGGGTTGGAACAGCGCCAGCTCGTCGGCGGTCGAGATATGCAGGACATGCAGGCGGCTGTCGTGACGGCGGGCCAGCGACAACGCCAGTTCGGTCGATTTCAGGCAGGCTTTGCGTGAGCGGATGTTTGGGTGTTCGCGCACCGGGATTGGCCGTCCGGCGTACTGGGCCTGGATCTGGGCCAGACTTGCCTGGATGCTCGGCGTGTCCTCGCAGTGGGTGATGATGACCGTCGGCGCATGCGCGAAGACGCCGTCCAGCACCTCAGGGTCATCGACCAGCATATTGCCGGTCGACGAGCCCATGAAGACCTTCACGCCTGGGGTGGTGGTCGGGTCGATCGCCTTGATGTGGTCAAGATTGTCGTTGCTGGCACCCATGTAGAAGCCGTAGTTGCCGTGGGCGCGGCCGGCAGCACGACCGTACTTGGCCTCCAGTTGCGCCCGGTCCAGGGTCGGCGGATCGGTGTTCGGCATGTCCATGAAGCTGGTGATGCCACCGGCGACCGCGGCTGCGCTCTCGCTGGCGATATCGCCCTTGTGCGGGAAGCCCGGCTCGCGAAAGTGCACCTGGTCATCGATCATCCCCGGCAGCAGATGACGGCCGGCGGCGTCCAGCACGCGTTCGTTGCCACCGGTACCGGCCAGGCTTGGAGCGATTGCGTCGATACGTCCGTCGCGGATCCGCAGATCGGACTCGATCTGACGCCCTTCATTGACGATGATTGCGTTTTTTATCAGCCAGTTGTCGCTCATTCTTGGGCTTGGCTCGTAGGGACGGTCGGGTGCCGCCAATGGAACTGAAGCGGCACCGGGTCCGGTCCGCCGGTGCTTAGCGGGTGGCAGCGAAGGATGCGGCGTAGCGCCAGCCAGCTGCCGCGCACGCTGCCGTGGCGGGCCAGGGCGGTACGGGCATAGCAACTGCAACTAGGGTGAAATCGGCACCGTGGACCGAGCAAAGGCCGCAGGGTGGCCTGATAGATGGCGATCAACAGGCGCAACAGACGGTTCAATTCGGGGCCATTGGGTCGGAGTGTGGAAAAGACATTGCTTGCTGCAATGCGCCGCTTAGGCTATAACACGCGACCGCTCGGTCTCAAGGCCGGGCTGGACTCAATACGTAATGAGGACGCGCATGGCCAAGACCTCGGCCAAGACCAAGAAGCCCGCCGCCAAGGCGAAATCGGCTGCCAAGCCGGCAGCCAAGAAACCGGCCACCAAATCGGTAGCCAAGAAGGCTGTGCCGGCGAAAAAGGCGGCTCCAGCCAAAAAGGCGACGCCCGCCAAGAAGGCGGCGCCCGCCAAGAAGGCTGCACCGGCGAAAAAGACAACAGCCGCCAAGCCGGCAGCGAAAAAGACAGCAAGACCGGCAGCCAAGACGGCGCCAGTCCAGAAATCGGCCGCCAGGACCGAGGCCAGGCCCGTCGCCAAGCCGGTCGCAAGCAGTCCTGCGCCGGTCGCGAGCAAGAACGTCAGTACCGCTCCGGAGCCGCGCAAGCGCACCGGACCGGTTGCAGTCGCTCGCGCGCAGACCGGTGCGCCCGTCAAGCCTGTGGCCGCTGTCGCCCCCAACCGCAAACGTGATGCCTCCAGCACTGTGAAATTGCCGCCAGGTTACAAGCCCAAGCCGAACGAAGAGTACATGTCGTCGCTGCAGATCGAGTATTTCCGTCACAAGCTGATGAAGTGGCGCGAGGATTTGATCGAGGAATCGAAGCAGACCATCGACAACCTGCGTGAGGAAGTGCGCGATGTCGGTGACGAGGCCGAGCGCGCCCAGCGCGAGACCGAGAACTCCCTGGAGCTGCGTACTCGCGACCGTTACCGGAAGCTGCTTGCACAGATCGACAAGGCGCTCAAGCGCATCGAAGAAGGCGAGTACGGCTTCTGCGAAGAGACCGGCGAGCCGATCGGCATCGAGCGACTGGAAGTCCGCCCGATCGCCCGCTTCTCGATCGACGCCCAGGAGCGTTGGGAACTGCGCCAGAAGCACATGGGCGAGTAGTCGCTGCATTCGGTCTGAGATCGGAAGCCCGCCCTGGTGGCGGGCTTCGTCGTTATCGTCGGCACAGCAGCGTTCAAGGTCGACGTAGCCGGCGCGGACGAACCGTGACCAGGTCGTACGGTTCGTGAGCGCCGGTTCTGGCGGCATCGGCGCCCGCGCTTTACCTCGAGTCGGTGGTGTCGCTGCCGATGCTGTAGCGGACACTGAGAATCAGAAAGCATTCCCGGCCGCCCGGCAACTCGGCGTCGATTTCGTCGTCGATGCGTTTTTTCAGTACTGCCCTGGCCAGTGGCGAGTCGATGCTGATCCAGCCGGTCTTGGCGTCGGTCTCGTCCGGGCCGACGATTCGGTATCGACGGCATTCACCGCTGCGCTGCGACTTAAGCTCGATCCAGGCGCCAAAGTAGACGCTGTCGGGGTCGGAGGGCGCCTCGTCGACGACCCGCAGGCTGGGTATCCGCTTGCTCAGATAGCGCACACGCCGGTCGATCTCGCCGAGCTGCTTCTTGCGGTAGGTGTATTCGGCATTCTCGGAGCGGTCGCCTTCGGCGGCCGCGGCGGCCAGCGCACGAACGACTTCCGGACGCCGCAGTCGCCACAGTTCGTCCAGCTCGGCCTTCAGGCGGTCATGGCCGGCGCGGGTGATCAGGGCGGTGGAGTGTTCGGGCGGCGGTCGCCAGCGGCTCATGCGATGGTTTCGGAACGAAGCAGCAGACATCGGCAGTGTAGTCCCTGCGCCGGCCGATACTGCCGGTGCACGCCAACGACACGTTCCTGCGGCCGGGGGTCCGGCCAGTGGACTGCATGCACGTCCTGGGGTTCGCCTCCCTGCGTCGGCATGTTTTACTGGGCTGGAGACAGCAGACCCGGAGCAACGGCGTGATGACGAAATCCCAGCAGCCCTATGATCTCGCCGTACTCGGCGCCGGCTCCGGCGGGTTGGCGGCGGCCCAGCGCGCGGCGCGCCTGGGCGCGCGCGTGGTGGTGTTCGAGCCGGGTTTGCTCGGCGGCACCTGCGTCAATCTCGGTTGTGTGCCGAAGAAGGCGATGTGGCTGGCTGCGGAAGCCGCCGAACAGGCTGCGCTGGCGCGAGATCTTGGACTCGATGTCAGCGTCGGTGACTTCGACTGGGCCGGATACGTCGAACGCCGCGAAGCCTATATTGCTCGTGCCCGGGCCAGCTATCGAAAACGGCTGACTGACCTCGGCATCGAATTGATTCCCGCCGCCGCCTGCCTGGCTCCGGACCAGCGGGTGCTCAGCGATGGCGGCGAGGTGCAGGCGAGGCACCGCCTGATCGCGACCGGAACCCGACCGCAGCGGCTGCACATTCCGGGTTTCGATCTCGGCGGAGTGTCGGATGACTTCTTCGCCCTGGAGTCGATGCCGAGGCGCATCGCGATCGTCGGCAGCGGCTATATCGCCGTCGAGATGGCCGGCTTGCTGCGCGGCCTGGGTGCAGAAGTGTCGGTGCTGGTTCGTGGAAGTTGTGTACTCGGGCATTTCGATCCGGACATCGGTCTGGCCCTGACCGAAGCGATGCGAGCCCGCGGAATCGAGGTGCACTGCGGCGTCCTGGCGGGTGAGCTTCAGCGTGAGGAAGACGGATCGTTGACCGTGCTATGCCAGAGTGGGGCGACCCTGTCCGGCTATGACTGGCTGCTCTGGGCGTTGGGACGGGTGCCGAACACCGAAGATTTGCGCCTGGATGAGGTCGGCGTGGAACTGCGGGCGGACGGTCATGTCGAGATCGACGCTCGGCAGAACACCAATGTGCCCGGCATCTACGCAATCGGCGATGTCGGTACCCAGCCGGCCTTGACGCCGGTTGCGATCGCTGCCGGCCGCGCCCTTGCCGAGCGCTTGTTCGGCACCGACTCCGAAGCCGAGGTCGATCTCGATCAGGTGCCGACTGTCGCGTTTTCACATCCTCCCGTGGCCAGCTGCGGTCTCAGCGAGCCGCAGGCGCGACAACGCCACGGCGCTGCCGTACGCGTGTATCGAAGCCAATTCCGCCCGATGCGCGAAGCCCTCGCCGGACGCGACGACCAGGTCCTGATCAAACTGGTGTGTGTCGGTGACGACGAACGCGTGGTCGGCCTGCACCTGGTCGGACCGGGTGTCGACGAAATGTTGCAGGGCTTCGCCGTCGCCATGACCGTCGGCGCTACCCGGCGCGACTTCAACCGGACGATTGCAATCCATCCCAGTTCGTCCGAGGAGATCGCTCTTGTCGGAGCCTAAGCCTTGAACAAGGTGGGCCGAGGGCTTCGCTGCCTTGCCGTCGCGATTGCCGAGCGCGCGCCGCTTGTGTAGTGTCGTGCCGCTCATCATCATCGCCGACATTGAAATGACTCAGCGCTTCCCGGTTCTTCTGCTTTCCGTGCTCTTGCTGGTCGGGTGCGCGACCACCGGTGCACCCGGCAACGGTGCCGGCAACGGCGCCAATGGCGATCGTGAAGCAGGGCATTTGTACGAACGGCTTGCCCATGCCACCAACCGCTATGCCGAGGGCGGCGAGCTGCTCGTGGCCGGCGATGCCCGTGGCAGCGCCGAGCGTGAGGTGGCCCTGGAGGAACTGCGCACCGCGGCAGAGCGCTGTGCCGCCATCCGCGGCTGCGAAGTGGCGCGCTTCTTCGCCGCCTACGAGGCGATGGCGCAGGCGGCCGCAGTCGCACCTGCATTGGCCGACACGCCGTCGGCAGATGAACAGATGCAGCCGGAAACGGACGCGACTTCGCCCGTGCTCGACGAGATTCCGCAGGCCCAGCGGACAATCACTCTCCTGCGCGGCCGCCGGCTCGCGGATGCGATCACCCTGAACGAGCCGGTCAAGGCGGCGATCAATGAGTGGCTGACGTGGTTGCGTCCGAATCTGATCGAGGCCTACGAGAACTACCAGTACATGCGCTACATGATGTGGCCGGAGTACGAAAAAGCCGGTCTACCTGAAGCCCTGCTGTTCGCAATCATGGCGCGCGAGTCTCAGGGCAAGGTGCATGCAGTCTCGCGCGCCGGCGCCGCCGGGCCCTTGCAGTTCATGCCAGCGACCGGACGTCGGTTCGGGCTGGGTCGGCGAGCCAGCGACGGCTTTGATACCCGCTTCGATCCTCGTGAGGCGACCCGCGCCCAGGTCGCCTATCTCAACGAGCAGTTCGATCGCCTGAACGAGAATCTGGAGTTGGTGATTGCCGCCTACAACGGCGGCGAAGGCCGGCTTGGTCGGTTGTCGGGCAACGGCGGTCGCAGCCTCTGGGATCCGGCGGTGTTCAACGCCCTGCCGCAAGAAACCCAGATCTATGTGCCGATGGTCTTGGCAGCAGCCTATCTGTTCCTGCACCCGGACCAGTATGGACTGGAATTTCCCCGACTGGACACCCGTCCGGCCGTCATCACCCTGCAACGTGCAGCATCGTTGAACGAATTGGCGATCTGTCTCGGTCACGCCGACGACGCCCGGATCGGCTGGTTCCGCGCCCTGCGCAATCTCAATCCGCAGCACGACAACAAGCGCGTGCTCGCGGCCGGCACCCAGTTGGAAGTGCCGGCGGTGCTGGTTGCTGCGTACGAGCGCCATTGCCTCGACGGCGCCCTGGTCGAGATGGCGGCTGAGCTGAACACGGCGCGCATGCCGGTCAGTCCGCCTTCACCGGCCCGCCAGGTCATGGCGGGGCAGCCGGTTTCTCCGGGTGGCAGCCATACCGTTCGTCCTGGCGAGAGTCTGTACGGCATTGCCCGCAAGCATGGTTGCAACATGCAGGCGCTGGCACGCAACAACAACGTCCGAGGGCCGCGTTACCTGCTGCGCCCCGGCCAGCGCCTGTCGCTGTCCGGTTGCCGCAACTGACATCGCGGGCGCTTGACGCGCAGCCCGGTGCGGGCGCGGAGTCCGAGTGAATGCGATGATGGCGGCGGCGAACGGTTGCGGCCGGGCGTTGAGACATGTAGGTCCGAATCCGGCCAGACGCGTTCGCCTGATGCGCGCATGATCGGCTCTGATTCGTTGAGGAAGTGACATGCGTGGATTTCAGTTGTCCGGGCTTCCGGCCGAGCCGTTTGCAGCGCTGTTCCAGCGTTCCGATGCCGAGTTGTCCGAGCTATTTACCCGGCGCGTGTTTGCTGCCGGCAAGCCCGGCTATCCGTGCCGGGTGAGCTTGGCCGATGCTGAGGTTGGCGATGAGCTGCTGCTGCTGCCGTACTACCATCAGCCGGCGCCATCGCCGTATCGGTCAAGCGGACCGATCTACGTCCGCCGTGGCGCCGAGCAAGCCATCCTGGCGCCGGGCGAAGTGCCTGACTATGTGCGCCTGCGAATGATCTCGGTGCGCGCCTACGACGCCACCGATCTGATGGTCGCGGCTGAGGTCTGTGACGGCGCGCAGGTCCGGACTCAGATCGAGCGCTACCTTGACGATTCCGCGGTCGCCTACCTGCATCTGCACAATGCCAGGCGCGGCTGCTACTCGTGTCGTGTCGATCGAGTGCCCTGAACAGAAGCAGCCGCGGCGTTCCTAGCCCCAATACGGTTTATTGGGCGATTCTCGCGATGCGTTCATGCCTGTGTTCACCGGCACGCTGGGCATGCCTGTGTGCAACGGCACGCTTGGCTTGCTTGTGTTCAATTGTTTCGACCCGCCCTGCGGGCGGCCCGAGTTACTTTTCTTTGCTTGTCCAAAGAAAAGTAACCAAAAGAAAAGACACCCCGGGCGGCGCGCCCTACGGGCATCCTGCCCTTCGGGTCCGCTACGGCCGGCCGGGCCTACGCGACGGCGCATCCATGCGCCGACGCTCCGGTG
>CAZFUH010000189.1:0-8288 GCA_964522235.1 uncultured Rhodanobacteraceae bacterium | reverse complement strand
GCGCGTGTCGCGGACTGGAACGCGAAGCTCGGTTCCTGATCGACAAGTTGCTGACAGACGGGTATCGGATCTTCCACCGGCTTTCACCCTATGCGCCTCCATCCGGCGTCTGCATCACCGGTCACCGAAGCGTTGTAGCGCCGAGCTTGCTCGGCGTCGGCGCTGCATCTGGAGCGAGCGGCCTGTCGGCCGCAACGCGAAGCAAGCTTCGCGCTACAGGTTTCGGTGGGTTGGGGTTGGCGGTGGAATCGCCCGCAACCGGAACCTTGTAGGCGCCGAGCTAGCTCGGCGTCGGTGTTGCGGGAGCCTTTTGCCCGGCCGTGATAAAATCAGCCGGCTGTTCCTCCCGCTCCAGAACCCGAGAATTTTCCGATGCCGAAACTCGCTCAGCGCGTGGGCCGCGCCAAGCCCAGCGCGATCATGGTCGTTGCGGACAAGGCCAAGGCCCTGAAGGCTGCCGGTCGCGACATCATCAGCTTTTCCATCGGTGTACCCAATTTCCTGCCGGGGGCGCATGTCTACGAGGCTGCGCGCAAGGCGCTGGACAATGACAGCGGCCAGTACGGGTCCAATCGCGGGCGGGACGATCTGCTCGACGCATTTCTCGCGCACATGCGCGCGATCGGGCTCGACGGCTACGAGCGCAGGCACTGCGCGGTCGCGGTCGGCGCCAAGCACATGCTCTACAACCTGGCCGAGGCGCTGCTCGACGAAGGCGACACGATCGCGTTCCCGACACCGTACTGGACCAGCTATCTGGACATCGCCGAGATTCTCGGCGCCAAGGTCCAGCTGCTGCCGTGTCCGCCGGAGCAGGACTACAAGATGACGCCGGCGCAGCTGGATGCCGCCCTGGCTTTGAAGCCGCGCGTGTTCCTGTTCAACAATCCGTCCAATCCGACCGGCATGGTGTATTCGCGCGACGAGATCGCGGCCCTGGCCGAGGTGCTGGTCCGGCATCCGGATACCTGGATCATCACCGACGACATCTACAACCGGATGGTGTTCGATGGCGTCGGCTACCACAACTTTGTCCAGTTTCAACCGTCGCTGCGCGAGCGCGTGATCTTCGTCGATTCGGTGTCGAAGACCTATGGCATGCCCGGCTGGCGCGTCGGCATGATGGCCGGTCCGGAGGAAGTGGCGAAGGCGGTGGTGACCTTGAACTCCAACCACATCACCAACATCCCCGAGATCGCCACCGCCGCTGCGGTCGCGGCAATGAGCGGACCGCAGGATGTGCCGACCAGCAAGTGCGCCGAATTCCAGCGCAAGCGCGATCAGGTGCTGGACGCCTTGGCGCGCATTCCCGGCCTCGATTGCCCACGCCCGCAGGGCGCGTTCTATGTATTCCCGAACGTCTCGTTCGCGTACGGCAGGTCGCACCAAGGTCGGCGCATCGACAATGACGTCGATCTGTGCAATGCCCTGCTCGACGTCAAGGGCGTCGCCTGCGTACCCGGCAGTGCCTTCGGCGAGCCGCGGGCGTTGCGCATCAGCTACACCTGTCCGACCGAACAGCTGGGCGATGGCCTGAAGCGTATTCAGGATTTCTTCGCCGAGCTCGGCGACTGAGCCGTGACCCGCGTCTGAAGCCATGAATCTCTCGCTGCGCACGCTGTTGTTCGTCGCTGCCGCCTTGCTGGCCCTGGTGGTGTTCTGGCCGGTCGCCGGCGGCAGCTCGATCAGCCAGGTTCGCGATCTGGTCGGCCATGACCGTGTCATCATGTTCAGCGCCCCGTGGTGCGGCTATTGCGATCGCCTGCGCGCCGATCTTCAGCGTTCGGGGGTCGCCTTCGCCGAGCGCGACATCGAAGCCTCGAGCACGAACCAGAATGCCTGGCGGACGCTGGGCGGCCGTGGCGTTCCGCTGACCCTGGTCGGCGATGCCGTGGTCCGCGGCTATGCACCGGCGCGCGTTGTCGAGCTTGCGCGTGCCGGCGCTGAATAGCCTGGCAAACGCTCGCGACCCGCGTTGAGCGCGAGAATTCTGCTGCCTCCCTGTTTGCATCCGATTGACCCAACCGAGTACCCAAGACCATGAAGACTCCCGTCCGAGTTGCCGTCACCGGCGCCGCCGGCCAGATCGGTTATTCGTTGCTGTTCCGCATCGCCTCCGGCGAGATGCTCGGCAAGGATCAGCCGGTGATCCTGCAAATGCTGGAACTGCCGATCGACAAGGCCCAGGCCGCGCTCAAGGGCGTGATGATGGAGCTGGAAGACTGCGCATTCCCGCTGCTCGCCGGCATGGTCGGCACCGACGACGCCCTGGTCGCGTTCAAGGACGCCGACATCGCCCTGCTGGTAGGCGCCAGGCCGCGCGGCCCGGGCATGGAGCGCAAGGATCTGCTGCTGGAGAACGCCAAGATCTTTACCGCCCAGGGCGCCGCCTTGAACCAGGTCGCCAGCCGCGACGTCAAGGTGCTGGTGGTCGGCAATCCTGCCAATACCAATGCCTATATCGCGATGAAGTCGGCACCGGACCTGCCGAAGAAGAACTTCACGGCAATGCTGCGCCTGGACCACAACCGGGCGCTGAGCCAGCTCGCCGGCAAGGCCGGTGTCGCCGTCGGCGACATCGAGAAGCTGATCGTCTGGGGCAACCACAGTCCGACCATGTATCCGGACTACCGTTTCGCAACCGCGAACGGGGTTTCGCTGAAGGAGCGCATCAACGATGCCGCCTGGAATGCCGAAACCTTCATTCCGCAGGTCGGCAAGCGTGGCGCGGCAATCATCGAGGCGCGCGGGTTGTCGTCGGCGGCATCGGCGGCGAACGCCGCGATCGACCATGTTCGCGACTGGCTGCTCGGCAGCGGTGGCCAGTGGGTGACCATGGGCGTTCCGTCGGATGGCAGCTACGGCATTCCCGAGGACGTGATCTATGGCGTGCCGGTGATCTGCACCGATGGCGAGTACGCGCGCGTGACCGGTCTTGAGATCGACGCGTTCAGCCGTGAGCGCATGGACAAGACCCTGGCCGAGCTGGAAGAAGAGCGCAGCGGCGTCGCCCACCTGCTGGGCTGATCGGGCCGTCTGCGCGGATTCTCAGCCGGAAACGCCCCTGATCCCGCGATCGTCAGGGCGTCCTGAGGCCCGTGGCACAAAGGGCGGGAGAAATCCGGGGTAGCATGGCGGCAGTCTTTCGGAGGTTGCCGCCATGCGCTACGAAGACGAGTATCAGCGCTCGATCGAAGACCCGGAAGCGTTCTGGGCACAGGCTGCACAGGCGATCCACTGGCAGGTGCCGCCGGAACGGATCCTGGACTACGCCAGGCCGCCGTTTCGGCGCTGGTTCGTCGGCGGCCGCAGCAATCTCTGCTACAACGCGGTCGACCGGCATCTGGCCGAGCGTGGCGACCAGCTGGCCCTGGTCGGGATCTCGTCGGAGACCGGCGCGGTCCGGGAACTGACCTACCGGCAGCTGTATCGCGAGGTCACTGCCTTCGCCGCCGTATTGCGTGAACTGACGGTCACTGAAGGCGATCGGGTGGTGATCTACATGCCGCACATCCCGGAGGCGGCGATCGCGATGCTCGCCTGTGCCCGGATCGGAGCGATCCACTCGGTGGTGTTCGGCGGCTTTGCCGCCCGCAACCTGGCGATGCGCATCGATGATGCCAGTCCGAAGCTGCTCGTCTGCGCCGATGCCGGCAGCCGCGGTGGCCGCGTCATTCCGTACAAGCCCCTGGTCGACCAAGCCTGCGCCCAGGCCACGAAGCCGCCGCCGAAGGTACTGGTCGTGCGACGCGGGCTGATCGCCGATCTGGCGATGACGCCGGACCGGGATGTCGACTACGAGGTGTTGCGCGAGGCCTGTGCAGATCGCGAGGTCGAGGTGGCCTGGCTGGAGTCGAACCAGCCCAGCTACGTGCTCTACACCTCGGGCACCACCGGCAAGCCCAAGGGCGTGCAGCGCGATGTCGGCGGCCATGCGGTCGCGCTGGCGCTGTCGATGCGCACGGTGTTCGATGTCGGTCCCGGTCAGGTCATGTTCTCGACCTCCGACATCGGCTGGGTCGTGGGCCATTCCTATAACGTCTATGGTCCCTTGCTGGTCGGCGCCACCTCGATTCTCTACGAGGGCCTGCCGACCACTCCCGACCCGGGCATCTGGTGGCGGATCTGCGCCGACTACCGCGTGCGTACCCTGTTCTCGTCGCCGACCGGCGTCCGGGTGCTGAAAAAGCAGGATGCCTCCTGGTTGCGCCGCTATGACCTGTCGGCGCTGCGATGGCTGTTCCTGGCCGGCGAGCCGCTCGACCAGCCGACCGCGCAATGGCTGGGCGAGGGTCTGGGCAAGCCGGTGATCGACAACTACTGGCAGACCGAAACCGGCTGGCCGGTGCTCTGTCTGCAACCGGGCCTGGACCTGAAACCGATCAAGCTCGGTTCGCCCGGGCTGCCGAACTTCGGCTACAAGCTGCGCCTGATCAACGAGCTCACTGGTGCCGAGGCCGGCGTTGACGAGAAGGGCGTGCTTGCGATCGAGCCGCCGTTGCCGCCCGGCTGCCTGACCACGATCTGGCGCGATGACGAACGCTTTCTGCACGGCTACTTCGGGCATTTCAAGGAGTTGCTGTACAGCTCGCTGGACTGGGCCACGCGCGATGCCGATGGTTACTATCGCATTCTCGGCCGCAGCGACGATGTCATCAATGTCGCCGGCCATCGCCTGGGCACGCGCGAGATCGAAGAGGTCGTCTGCGGATACCCGGCGGTCGCGGAGGCAGCCGTGGTCGGTGCCGCCGATGCACTCAAGGGCCAGGTGCCGGTGGTGTTCGCGGTGCTGCGGCAGCCGGGTGACGACGATGCCGAGAGCGCCGGCGGGATTGCCGAGCATGTCGCCGAGCAGCTCGGTGGCATCGCCCGGCCGGCACGGGTGTATGTGGTGCCGATGCTGCCGAAGACCCGCTCCGGCAAGCTGCTGCGGCGTTCGCTGCAAGCCGTGCTGGCCGGCACCGACCCCGGCGACCTGTCGACGCTGGATGATCCGGCTGCCCTGGAGGCGGTGGTTGCCGTATTGCGCGGCTGAGCGCCGGAATTGCCGGCGATCTCCGGGCGGTTTCGGGCGCTCGCGCCGGGCAGGGTAAAATAGCCGGCCGACAGGAGATCGTATGACTACGAATGACAGCGCCGGCCGGCGTTTTCGCGCCGCCCTGGCCGCCGAATCGCCCTTGCAGGTGATCGGTGCGATCAATGCCAACCATGCGCTGCTCGCGCAGCGTGCCGGTTACCGGGCCATCTATCTGTCCGGTGGCGGGGTCGCCGCCGGTTCCCTCGGGCTGCCGGATCTGGGCATCAACACGCTCGACGATGTGCTCACCGATGTCCGCCGGATCACCGATGTCTGTCCGCTGCCGCTGCTGGTCGATATCGATACCGGCTTCGGACCGAGCGCATTCAATATCGCGCGCACGGTCAAGTCGCTGATCAAGTTCGGCGCCGCCGCCTGCCACATCGAGGACCAGGTCGGCGCCAAGCGCTGTGGCCATCGGCCAGGCAAGGAGATCGTCACCACCGCCGAGATGGCCGATCGGGTCAAGGCCGCTGCCGACGCCCGCAGCGATCCGCAGTTTTTCCTGATCGCGCGCACCGATGCCATCGCCGTCGACGGTGTAGACGCCGCGATCGATCGCGCTCTTGCCTGTGTCGAGGCCGGCGCCGACGGCATCTTCGCCGAGGCCGCCTATGATCTGGATACCTATCGCCGCTTCGTCGACGCCGTGCAGGTGCCGGTGCTGGCGAACATCACCGAGTTCGGCAAGACGCCGCTGTTCACCCGCGACCAGCTGGCCGAGGTCGGCGTAGCGATCCAGCTCTACCCGCTGTCGGCGTTCCGGGCCATGAACAAGGCTGCCGAGACCGTCTACGAGGCGATCCGCCGGGACGGTCACCAGGGCAATGTTCTTGACCTGATGCAGACCCGGGACGAGTTGTACCAGCGCATCGGCTATCACGAGTTCGAGGCACGGCTCGATGCGCTGTTCGCCGCCAGGAGCACAGGCGGGTGATCGCCCACTGAAATCAGCGAGCCGTCGATGGCGCTGGCTGCCGGTCCGGAGCGGCCGGCCGGATCCCGCGACTTCGCCCCGACTTCTGCAATCCGATTCCTCAGGCTTCAACAGCCCGCCATTTCCAGCTAGAGAGAACTTCGATGTCCGAGACCACAACGACCCTGCCGAAGCCGAAGAAGTCCGTCGCCCTGAGCGGCACCGCCGCCGGCAACACCGCGCTGTGCACGGTCGGCCGCACCGGCAACGACCTGCATTACCGCGGCTATGACATCAAGGATCTGGCGACCGGCGCCAGCTTCGAAGAGATCGCGCACCTGTTGATCTATGGCGAGCTGCCCGACGCTGCCCAGCTCAAGGCCTATGCGACCAAGCTCAAGCGGCTGCGCGGCCTGCCGGCGATCGTCCAGGAAGCGTTGGAGCTGGTGCCGGCGGCAGCGCATCCGATGGATGTGATGCGCACCGGCGCTTCGGTGCTCGGCACCGTGCTTCCGGAAGGCCATGGCCACGACATCACCGGCGCTCGCGATATTGCCGACCGGCTGATGGCCAGTTTCGGTTCAATGCTGCTGTACTGGTGGCAGTTCACCCGCAATGGCCGCCGGATCGAAGTCGAGACCGACGACGAGACCATTGCCGCGCACTTCCTGCACCTGCTGCACGGCGCGCCGCCGAGCGAACAGCACGCGCGCGCCCTGGACCAGTCGCTGATCCTGTACGCCGAGCACGAGTTCAATGCCAGCACCTTCGCCGCCCGCGTGATCGCCGGTACGGGGTCGGACATGTACTCGGCCATCACCGGCGCGATCGGTGCGCTGCGCGGCCCCAAGCATGGCGGCGCCAACGAGGTCGCGATGGAGATCATCAGCCGGTACGGCAGTGCCGACGAGGCCGAGGCCGACATCCGTGCCCGGGTCGAACGCCGGGAAATCATCATCGGCTTCGGACATCCGGTCTATACGGTCGGCGATCCGCGCAACCCGATCATCAAGGAGATCTCGCGCGAGCTGTGTCGCGACGGCGGCAACCCGGTGCTGTTCGACGTTTCCGAGCGCATCGAGACCTTGATGTGGGAGCTGAAGAAAATGTTCCCGAACCTGGACTGGTACAGCGCGTCCAGCTACCACATGATGGGCGTGCCGACGCCGATGTTCACGCCGTTGTTCGTGATCGCGCGCACCTCCGGCTGGGCCGCGCACGTGATCGAGCAGCGCATCGACGGCAAGATCATCCGTCCCAGCGCAAACTACACTGGCCCGGAGGATCGCCAGTTCGTGCCCCTGGCGCAGCGCGGCTGAGGCGCCGGATCGTGGTTGTGGCGTTGCGTCGATGGGAATCGTGTTGCGCAGGCGCGGCCCAGCCGCCTGCGACTGGCTAGGAAAAGGGCGCCGAGCATGCATGCGTTGTACCAGGAAATCGCCGTCCTGCTGTTTGCGACCACCGTGCTGGGTCTGCTGGCGCTGCGCTTGCGTCAGCCGATCATCGTCGCCTACATCCTGATCGGCATCCTCGCCGGACCGTCCGTACTGGGCTGGACCGGGGCCGACGACGCGCTCGAGCTGCTCGCCGAGATCGGCGTCACCGTCCTGTTGTTCGTGGTCGGGCTCAAGCTCGACATCCACCTGGTCCGCAAACTCGGTCCGGTGGCGCTGGCGACCGGCCTGGGCCAGCTTGCCTTCACTATCGTCGTCGGCTTTCTGATCGCCATCGTCCTGGGCATGGGCTGGCTGCGGGCACTGTATGTCGCCGTCGCCCTGACCTTCTCCAGCACCATCATCATCGTCAAGCTGTTGTCGGACAAGCGCGAGATCGACTCGTTGCACGGTCGCATCGCGATGGGTTTTCTGATCGTCCAGGACATCGCCGTGGTCATCGCGATGATGGTGATCGGCAGCCAGAGCGCTGGCAGCGGCGATACCGGCTGGGCGATGCAGTTGGGCGAGGTGGTGCTCAAGGTCATCGCCGCCGGCCTGCTGGTTGCGGTGCTGGTTCGCTGGGTCTTGCCGCGATTGATGCACTGGACCGCAGCCTCGCAGGAACTGCTGCTGATCTTTGCCGTCGCCTGGGGCACGATCCTGGCCGCCGGCGGTGAATGGTTGGGTTTCAGCAAGGAGGTCGGCGCATTTCTCGCCGGTTTCTCGCTGGCGTCGCTGCCGTTCCGGGAGGCGATCAACGCCCGACTGGCCAGTCTGCGCGACTTCCTGCTGCTGTTTTTCTTTGTTCACCTGGGCATGCAGCTGGACATGTCGATGCTGGGCGCCGAGGTGCCTGGCG
>CAZFUH010000188.1:0-8321 GCA_964522235.1 uncultured Rhodanobacteraceae bacterium | reverse complement strand
GGCAGCGCCGGCGCTCGCGATCACAGTCGACGGCCGGCTCGACGAGGCCGAATGGACGCAGGCGCAGCGCCTGGGCGAGCTGGTCACGGTCAATCCGCTGACCCGGCAGACGCCGCGGTTCGCGACCGAGGTGCTGGTGCACAGCGACGAGCGCGGGATCTATTTTGGCGTCCGCGCCGAGCAGCCGGCGGGCGAGCCGCGCACGCGTCACCGCACCGCCCGCGATGCCCAGGCGCGCGCCGACCGTGTCAACCTGATCGTCGATCTCGACGGTCGCGGCGTCACTGCCTACGAATTCACGCTGTCGATCTCCGGCGGCATCCAGGACGCAATCGTCACCAACCAGCGCAACTTCTCCTACGACTGGGACGGGTTGTGGTACTACGCCGTGCATGAGGAGCCGCACTTCTGGAGTGCCGAGCTGCACCTGCCGTGGTCAATCGCACCAATGGGAGAGATCGTCGGCGGCCGGCGCACGATCGGCGTCTATGCCTCGCGCATGCTGGAGTCGCGCGGCGAGCGCTACAGCCATCCCGGCTACGATTTCGAGCATCCGACCTTCGTCGCCGACATGGCTCGGGTCGAGATCGCAGCCTGGAACCGTGCCAGTCTCGACCTGCTGCCCTACCTTTCGTTCGACCATGATCGCTTGCGTCGGAGTGACGACGTGCGTGTCGGTCTGGACCTGTTCTGGCGCCCGGACGGCCGTCACCAGCTGGCGCTGGCGCTGCGGCCGGATTTCGGCCAAGTGGAAAGCGACGATCTGGTGGTCGATTTCAGCGCGATCGAGACCTTCTTCAGCGAGAAGCGGCCGTTGTTCACCGACAACCAGTCCCTGTTCTCGCTGCCGACCAGCAACGGCGGCCAGCTGGTTCATACCCGGCGGATCGGCGCCCGGCCGGACCGAGGTCCGGAAGGCGTGAGCGATATTGACGCGGCGCTGAAGTACACCGGCACCGGTGCGCGCGGTGACTGGGGCGTGCTGCTCGCGTCCGAAGATGACAGCAGCGTCGCGCGCGGGCGCGACTACGGCGTGCTGCGTGGGCGCTGGCGCGGCAGCCGCGGCGGCGTCGGCTATCTGGGAACCTATGCGCATCGACCGAGCCTGGACCGCGAGGCCCAGGTCCACGCGCTCGACGGCGAGTGGTATCCGGGCAGCGGCTTCAGCGTGCGCGGCCAGGCGATCCACACGCGCATCGATCAGCGTGCGGTCTCCGGCGACGACAGGGCAGCGCTTGAAAGCCGCGGGCTGGGCGCCTGGCTGCGTGCCGACTACGCACCCGGTCCGCGTCTGTTGCAGCGACTGGAAATCTCCAGGTATGACCGCGACTACCAGATCAACGATCTCGGCTACATGCGCCGCAATGACTACAACGAATTGTTCAGCAGCACGACCTGGTATCGGCGCAGCTATCCGGACGCCTCGTCGCT
This sequence comes from uncultured Rhodanobacteraceae bacterium, assembly GCA_964522235.1. Classification (GTDB taxonomy): domain Bacteria; phylum Pseudomonadota; class Gammaproteobacteria; order Xanthomonadales; family UBA2363; genus Pseudofulvimonas. The sequence continues at coordinate 6,890 of CAZFUH010000188.1, read as the reverse complement.
GCAAAGCAGCTTCTGGCGTCTGGAAGCGCTTGGCCGGCGCAATCTCGATGGCGACCGTGTCCACGCCAGTGCCTACCTGGGTCGCGTGCTGCGTTTTCAGAATACGAGCAGCCTGGAGTTCTGGCTCGGCACGCGCGCGCCATTCGTCGACGATCTGATCACGCGCGGTCATGGCTCGGTACGTCTGCCGGGACGGCGCGAGGTGACCGTGTATTCGCAGTCACCACGCTGGCGTGCGCTGCGTGTGGCCGGTCGACTGCGCTACCAGGAGGAAGGCGTACGCGATGGTGCCTGGGAGGCGATGCTCGAGCCGACCCTGTACCTGTCCGAGGACTTCACCACCAGCCTGCGCCTGACCCGGCTGGCCAGCCGCGACTGGCTGATCTGGCGCGGCGGCAACCGCCTGGCCAGCTATGGTCGCGACCAGGTCAGTGCGTACTGGGACTTGAACTGGTTTCCGGCCGCGCGGCACGAGCTGCGTTGGCGCGCGCAGTTCATCGGCCTGAGCGCGCAGGCGCGGCGCAGCTACCGGGTCAACGGTGGCCGTTTGGTCGAGGTCGAATCGGACGACAGCGACTTCTCGCTCGGCACACTGGCGCTGCAGTTGCGCTACCGCTACGAGTTTGCCCCGCTTTCCGAGCTGTACCTGGTCTACAGCCGCGGCGGGCTCGGTGAGCTCGATGACGAGCGTAGCGGATTCGGCGATCTATTCGACCTGACCCGCGCCCGGGTCAGCGCCGACCAGATTCTGGCGAAGTTGCGCTGGCGCTTTTGAGCCGGTCAGCGCCCCGGATCAGTTGCATCATCGCTCACCTGGTCGTGGCCGGCGCAGGTCTGCAATTTCCCGGTGAAGTGCGGTTTCGATGTTGCCTCTGCGACGAAAGGAGTAGATAAGGCCGATTCAAGATACTGCACTGCCGAAGTTGCCATGGCATGATGTGGCGGATGAACGCGCCGATCCAGCCACACGTACTCGAGTCCGGCCAGCCGGCGAAAGCCGGTGATCTCGCAGCGGAGCTGTTTACCCAGCTTTATGACGAGCTTCGCACCATGGCGCGCGTACAATTGCGCCGCGGCCTGCGTTCCGCCAGCCTGATGAGCACAGCCCTGGTCAACGAGCTGTACCTCCGGCTGGCTGCTCGCAGTGAGTTGTCGTTCTTCGGCCGTCGTCAGTTCATGGCGTTGTGTGCGCAGGCGATGCGCCAGATTCTCATCGATCGTGCTCGCGCCCGTAGTTCGGCAAAGCGGGCCGGCGGCGACGCCGGTAGCCTCGATACGTGGATCGAGCAGGTCGCCAGCGATGGCGAGGCATCGCCGGATTTTCTACTCGATCTGGATGCCGCCTTGTCGCGGCTGGCGCTCGAAGACGAGCGTCTGTCGCGAGTGGCCGAGCTGCGACTGTTCGGCGGCTTCTCGGTCGATGAGACAGCCGAACTGCTTGGTGTCTCGACGCCGACGATCAAGCGCGATACCCAACTGGCGCGCGCGTTCCTGTTGCGCGAGCTGGGCATCTGGACTGTAGGTTCCGCTTAAGAAGGACAGCGGCTTCTACGTCAACGTTCGCGATCGAAGCCGTCGTTTTCCCGCATGCATCGTTTCTCCGCGAGGATATCACTCGGCCGCCAGCTGGTATTCGAGCGCGCGCCGGGTCAGTGGGCTGGCCGGGCCGAGTCCGGCGAGCAGGATACGATGACCTTCCGCAAGCAGGTGCTGAGCCTCGGCATGACGCTCCGGCCGCACCAGCAGACAGCGACCGAGGATGCTGAGCGCTTCGCCGGCGCGCCAGTGCTCCAATGCCATTGTCGATGTCAACGCTGCATGGGCTTGCCGGATCGCATCCTCACCTTCGTCGATGCGGCCGCCGCGGCACAGGGTTTCACCGAGCCAGACCAGGTCCTCGTTGCTGCGGTAGTGCGTGTGAGGCCGGCTGTCGAGACTCTCGCGCAGAAGGGATTCGGCCTCGTCGAGACGATCCTGAGCGAGGCGCACTCTGGCCAGGATCGATAGTACGCCGGTGCGGGCGGCCGCTGCCCGGCTCGTGTTCATTCGGATTCCGACTGCTTCCAGGGCCACGGTCTCCGCTTGCTGCAGTTCGCCGCGGTCAAGATGCACCAGGGCCAGATTGACCAGCGGTGCAATCAAGCGTGGATCGTTGGCGCCGTGGAAACTGCGACGTTGCTCCAGTGCCTCGCGCAACAGCGTTGGCGCCCGTTCGCCGTCGTCGTGGAAGCGATAGGTCCGACCCAGATCGTTCAGCGCCTGCGCTACCTCCGGATGACGATCGCCATGCAGACGCCGGCGCAGATCCAGCGCCAGAGTACGCAGAGCCAATGATTCGCGGCCGTCACCGGCCAGGCCTACGGCGTAGCTGAGGCGGCTGATCGAGGTCACGGTATCCGGGTGCAGTTGGCCGAGTCGGGATCTCCTCAGGGTGAGTGCTTCGCGCAACAAGGGATCGGCGCCGCGGGCATCGCCGGCCAGTACCAACCAGCTGCCGAGCTGGTTCAGCGTTGCTGCCAGGGCCAGGGGATTGTCGAGCTGGCGCTGGATCGACAACGCCTGCGCCTGCACATCGACCGCCGGTTGGTAAAGACCAAGCGCCGCATAAGCCTGACCGAACAGTTCAAGTTGCTCGATCTGTTCCTCCGGCATCAGGTCGACGCGAAGTTGTTGTCGGCGGACACTCTCATCGATCAGCTGGCGTGCAGAAACGGTCGCGCCTCGCTCCCCGTGAAGTTCGGCGATCCGGAACAGGTCGAGCAGAGTGTCGCGGTTGCGCTGCGCCTGTTCGGCCCAGGCCTGAGCCCGGTCACGTTCAATCTTGGCTTGATGGTTCTGCCACAGTGTCGCGACCAGTCCGGTGCCGAGCGCAAACAGTGACAGCCCGGCCGCGATCACGGCGGGCAGGCGCCTCCGGAAGAACTTTCGCGACCGGTAGTAAGGCGAAGGTACGATGGCCGACAGCGGCCGGTGCTCCAGGTAGCGGCGGATATCCTCGGCAAGCGTGGCGATGCTCGAATAGCGCTGAGCCGGACTGATCGCCAAGGTCTTGGAAAGAATCGCACTGAGTTCGCCGCGCAACAATGCCGATAGCCGGGCCGGCGTGCACCGGCGTCGCGCTGCGCAATCGACACTGATCGACGGCGCCTTCGCTCGGCCACGAGTTTCCATGTCGTGATCCCCATTCGACATCTGGACCGATGACGGCGGCCGAGCGCCGAACAGCAGTTCGTGCAGGACGACGCCGAGCGAATAGACGTCGGTGGCCGTCGTCAGCATGGCTCCACCGTGCTGTTCCGGGCTGGCATATTCAGGTGTGTGCTGGCCGCGCGAGCGCGTGGTGTCGTCCTGTGCGAACGTGCTGTCCTGGATCCGGGCGATGCCGAAGTCCAGCAGCTTCGGGATTCCCCCTTCGGTGACCAGCAGGTTCGACGGTTTGATGTCGCGGTGGATGATCAGCCGGCGATGGGCGAAGTCGAGTGCGTCGCATATCGGCAGCAGCAGGCGCAGGCGATCGCCGACGTCGAGCCGCAGACGGTCGCAATAGCGGTCGATGCGCTCGCCGTCGATGTATTCGAGCGCAATGAACGGGCTGCCGTCGTCGCAGTCGCCGAAGTCGAGCAGGCGGGCAATATTCGGATGGTCGAGCTGGGATAGGATCGTGCACTCGGTGTGCAGGTTGCGGCTGAGCTGGAGCCGGTCCGGCCCGGTATGTACGAGCTTGATCGCGACCTGAATCCGAATGCCGCCACGGATGCGTTCGGCGAGGAAAACTGAGCCCATGGCGCCGGCGCCGATGCGTCGTAGCAGCCGGTAGCGGCCGCAGTGATCTCCGGCCGCCGGCTGCCGGTCGATCAGTCCGGCGGCATACAGAAGATCAGGAGCCAGTGCTGCAGCCGGTCGCTCCAGCAGGGCGCCGTCGCTGTGCTGGGCGTCGAGCAGGGCGAGCGCTGCCGAAGCCAGCTGTTCGTCGGGGCCGGCCAGTTCCCGGATCAGATCCGCCTGCCGCTGCTCGGGCACGGCCCAGGCCGCCTCCAGCAAACGCCGAATGCGCGTCCAGGTCACGGCGTGAATGTCGCCACTGCCGGGGGTTCCAGTGCGCATCTCCTATCCCCTTCGCATGTCACTCGGACGGGTCGGGACGATACCGGTGGTCGGTCCGGTTGAATCGCCACGGATTGCGTCGGGCCAGCTGGCGACCCGCGGAAATCCGTGAAGGCCCGGACCATAGTGTCTGTCCTACAGGGTGCGTTTTCCACTCCGCCCGTCGCGCAAGAATACGCGATTCGGCGCCTTTGTTACTGCCGGACGTGGCAACCGGGATAATGCGGCCCGGCCGGAACGCCGGCCGCCGTCGTGGAGCTCCGGCGCAATGATCCCGCCCGGACGTGTTCTTCGTTTGTACTGGTAGCCGGTCGGTGTTTGCACTGGCCTGCTGCGGAAGAGCCGTAGATCCGTACATCGCCGCCATCGTTCTCGAACGATGACGAATATTTTCTGATCTCGCCTTCTTCTGTGACGTTTCCCAAGTCTGACAGGCAGCTTGACGACGGCACCCTCTCTCTCGACCGTCACGCCCGGTGGCACGGCCCGCTCTACTCCCGTTCGCTGTGTCGCCGGGCTTTTTTCTGCTGCTCGGTGCTTCCGGGCGATGATCCCGAACGAGCGTCTTTGCCGTTGGTAAGCAAAGACGCAGGCATGCGCCTCGTCGCCGCCCGGCAGCATCGAGGACACCCTCCCTCTTCGAGTTGTCGGGCGGCACTCATTGACCAGGGGCAAACGATGAACCGTGTCGTCGCATCCGTTCAGCGTGTCTGTGTCGGCGCACGCTTCCGTAGTCTGCGCTGCCTGCTACCGCTGCTCGCGCTGCTTGTCGGAATCGCTCACGCCGGTACACCAGAGCCGATGACCAGTGCCAGCCGGAGCAGTGGCGTTGCGCCGCTGGCCGTGTTCTTCGACGTCTCCGACGCCACGTCCGCGGTCACTCAGCCGGTCGACGGAAATCACAACCGTTTCCACTACCAATGGAATTTCGGAGATCCAGACGCCGGCCAGTGGGACTTGGGCAGCGGTCGCAGCCGCAATCTGGACATCGGCCACGTCACCGGGCACGTCTACACCGAGCCGGGCAGCTATACCGTGGATCTTGAAGTGACCGACGCGCAGGGCAACCGGCACCTGTATCAGCAGCTGATCGAAGTGCAGAGTCCGGCCACGGCCGGGTGGACGACCTACTACGTCTCCTCGTCGACCGGAAATGATGGCAACAACGGCAGCCAGGCGGCGCCGTTTGCAAGCATCGCCCGAGGCCTGGCCGAGGCCGGACCGAACCGGCGCATCCTGCTGCGCCGTGGTGACCTGTGGAATCTGTCCGAACAGCTGGAGATCAATGCCAACGGGCCGACCGTACTGGGGGCCTACGGAAGCGGCGCCAAGCCACGCCTGCGATTCACCAGCAGCCAGGGCATCCTGTTCGGGTGGGCCACCGACAATCGCGATTGGCGCCTGATCGACCTGCGGCTGGAAGGGCCTGAGGGCAGCAGTGTGGCGATCGTTTCGGAGGGCTCGAAAATCAAGCAGGGACTGTTCATGGGTCTGGAAGTCGAGCACTGGGGGTCTGGCGTCGTGCTATCGAACACCTGCGATACCTACGACGAGCTGGCCTTCGTTGGCAACCGGGTGCGCGAGATCCCGCGCAATTGGGGGCTCTACACCAGCGCGCGCCGCGGCTTCATCAAGGGCAACCATATCGAGAAGACCCGGGCCGTGGTGACCTCGCACAGCTTCCGCCTGACCTGCGCGCAACGGGTCGCAGTCGGACACAACTACGTCGGCCCGGCACATCACAGCAGCCTGAAGTTCCATTCCTCGGGCACCAGTGCGGCAGCCCGCAGCGAGCGGGTGGTGATCAACGACAACATCTTCGAAGGAAGTGTCTACACTGTGGCTATTGCGCCGCAGGACAACGGCAGCAACGAACTGGTGCGCGACGTATTGTTCGAGAACAACGTGCTGCACGCTCGTCGCGGTCAGCCGGGTGCTGTGCACGGTCAACTCGGTTTGATGCCGACCTCGGAGCAGCTGCACCTGGTCGCGCGCAACGTCGAGATCCGCAACAACCTGTTTCTGGCAGTCGATCCGGAACTCAACCAGAGCCTGATCGCCGTCAACATGCTGTCATACGGCAATGTCTCGCCGGCCGACTCGCGCGTGCTGCACAACACTTTTCATCGCATCAACAGCGGACAGTACTCGGTCGCGTGGGTGCGTGCCGGGGTGGCAGGTGCGCAGCTGCGCAACAATCTGGTCGCGGCGCCGAACAGCCAGCCGGTGGTATTGGTGTCGCTGGCACCTGGCGTATCGGCGGCGCACAGCCACAATGCTCGTGCCGACGCGCCCGGTTTCATCGATGCCGCCGCTGGCGACTACCGCCTCAGCCCGGCATCACCGCCATCGGTGGTTGACGCCGGCATGAGCGGAATCCAGGTGATGTACGACCGCGCCGGCTGGCGTCGCGTTGGCGCGCCGGACCTGGGCGCCTACGAGTTGCAGAGCGACCTGATCTTTGCCGACGGCTTCGAGGACTGATCGCGACTTTGCGGCCGCAGCAGCGATCGGCCCCGCTCAGAACATGGGCCGGATGACGTCTTGCCTGCATTGCAGCAAACTTCGGCGATCCGTGAACGGGAGGGCTTAGATGTTCAAGTTCACACACAACGATTCTGCGATGGATATCAGGAGTCTTGAACGCCTCGCGCGACGCTGAGGCTGGGGTCTAGCTTCAGATCAGATCATGCAACCCACGGTTCTCGATCGGCGCTGGTACAACAGCACCACGCGCTGCGTCGGCGTGATCGCCGTTCAGTGCCGGAAGTGGCGGATGCCGGTGA
>CAZFUH010000187.1:0-8346 GCA_964522235.1 uncultured Rhodanobacteraceae bacterium | reverse complement strand
AGTAGTACATCATGCCGAGGAAGCCTGCGGTCAGAAAGAAGCCGACCGCGTTGTGGCCGTACCACCACTGGACCATGGCATCGACGGCGCCGGAATACACCGGATACGACTTCGCCAGCCCGGCCGGCATGCTCAGGTTGTTGAAGATGTGCAAAACCGCGATGGTGATGATGAAGGCGCCGTAGAACCAGTTGGCGACGTAGATATGCTGGATCCGCCGGCGCATGATCGTGCCGAAGAAGACGATCGCGTAGCTGACCCAGACGACGGCGATCAGCAGGTCGATCGGCCATTCCAACTCGGCATATTCCTTGCCCTGGGTCAGGCCCAGAGGCAGGGTGATCGCAGCCAGCACGATCACCGCCTGCCAGCCCCAGAACGTGAATGCGGCGAGCTTGTCGCTGAACAGACGGGTATGGCAGGTGCGTTGCACGACCCAGTAGCTGGTCGCGAACAGGGCCGAGCCGCCGAATGCGAAGATCACCGCATTGGTGTGCAACGGCCGCAGACGGCCATAGCTCAACCACGGGATATCGAAGTTCAGCGACGGCCAGTACAGCTGGGCGGCGATGACGACGCCGACCAGCATGCCGACGATGCCCCAGACCAGGGTCATGACGGCGAACTGGCGGACGACCTTGTCGTTGTAGGTTTCAGGCGCGGCGGCACGGGACATCGGGTGCGGGCTCCACTTGGGCTGGCTGGCATGTTGCCGGGAGGGCGCCGCTACCGCCTTGACCTGCGTCAAGCGCGGCCAACGCCCGTGCTGTTCGCGGCATCTCCCCGCCGGCGAACACGATACGAAGGTATCAAGGTTTGCCCGGAATGACAGCCGGACCCGCGCGCGACTGCGCGTGCGGGATGTGTCGTCGTGGTTTGATTGCGCGCTGCACGGCCCTGCTTGTCGGCCGCGACCCATCCTCTGCACACGCTGGGCTTGATCTGGTCGGGAGACGAGAGCGGAAGTGGCAGCTACGTCTCGGCGTCGCGTGCTCTTCCGGCTCCCGGCCCCCGTCCCCCGTCGGTGCTCCGGGCATCGCGCCCGGAGTGGCTGTGCGTTGTTTGCGTGCTGTACGGATTAGAACCGATATCCGACGTAGATGCCATAGGCGATCGGATCGATGTTGACGGTACCGACGTTGGCGCCATCGACGCGCACCTTGCTGTCGATGTCGATCCAGCGCACGTCGGCGCCGAGGAACCAGCGCGGATTGAGCTTGAAATCGATCCCGGCGTGCAGGGCCCAGCCCCAGGAGTTCGACAGCCGCAGCTCGGTGCCGGCGATCGGTCCGGCACTGCGTTCGCCATCGAACCATGTGTAGTTGACGCCGGCGCCGAGGAATGGCTGAACGGTGCCGCTGGGATTGAAGTGCCATTGCAACGACAGCGTCGGTGGCAGGTGCCGCGTCGAACCGGCATCGGCGCCATTGAGCTTGATGTCGTGACGGAACGGGGCTGCGACGATCAGTTCCAGGCCGAGCCGGTCGCTGAGCATGTACTCGATCATCGCGGTCGGCTTGATATCGGAGCCGACATCGACCGCCAGTGCGCCGTCGGCGAGACTGCCGTTATTGGACTTCGGATCGATGACGTGGGCGCCGAAACGCAGCAACCAATCGCCGGCTTCATGGGCCGGCGCGACCACCGGCATCAACAAACCGGCAGCGAGCAGGGCCACCGGAATCAGGGACATGGGTTTCATGACAACGCTCCAACGTCGGGGAATCCGACCATGGAGCAACTGTAGGCGGCGGCCGCCGTCATTACCTTGACATGGGTCAAGCGGCAATCGTGCCTGGGCCTCATTTCCGGTTCTTCGCGGATTCGTGTGCGTGTTTTCGCCGAATCTCGACCGCGGCGGTCGCCGTGGAGCCCGGGTAAGGCCGGAGGCCGCACCCGGGACGACGGTCGCGTCTTGCGATTCCACTCCCGGGTGCGCTGCGCGCAGCCGGTGGCTACGGAGCCTGAAAGCCGTTGGCGAAGATCAAGTCGCCGGAGACATTGATGGTGACGATCGCCGGCGTGAAATGACCTTGGCCATCGCTGGCCCAGTATTGAAAGCGATCACTGCCGATGAAGTCGGGATCCGGGCGATAGGTCAAGCTGCCGTCGTCGTTGTAGTAGACCAGACCGTGATGCGGTTGCACGATGCCGTCGACGATCAATGGATCGCCATCGGGATCGCTGTCGTTCGCCAGCACGTCGATGATGACCTCGGCGTTGATACCGGTGACGACGTGGTTGTCGGCGGTGACCGGCGGTTGGCTCGCGAGATCGATCGGTCCGCGTTCGAAGGCGTCGCGCCAGGCATGAAACTGATTGCCCAGGAGCGCCTCGACCGCCGGTCCGAGACGGATGATCAGACCGTGCTTGTGGATACGGCCGTCGGCACGGTTGGTGAAGTACGAGGGCACGACGACATAGGGCACGCCGGCACTGGTCCGGTAGTAGCCGTCGGTCGCGCAGATCGCGATCATCTCCTGGTTCTGTACCCCCAGCCAGTCGGTACCGGCCGGGATCGGGCCGGCACCGATGCTGTCGGTCTTGCTGCCGATGAAGTCCAGTTGCGTTCCGAATGTAGTCGCCGGATCGTTGTACTCCATCGGCACGCCGCCGTTGAGTTCGACATCGAATTGGCCCGGCACCAGGTCGGCTGCGGTCAGGATCAGATCCAGGTTGGTGTCCAGATCTTCATAGTGCTGGGCGACGTTCTGGAAGCCGACGTCGATCAACGCGTACTGATTCACGGTCGCCGGATGCGGATCGGTAAAGTCCTTGCCCAGACGGACACCGATCGGAACGTTCGCGATCTGCGCGCCGTTGATCACCATGTCGGTGGTGTTGGTGCCGAACTCGATGCCGAAGGCGGCGACGCTGAACGGCTCCGGCGTCTTGCCGATCACGTCGAAGTCCTGCAGCAGATAGTGCGAGGTGTACTCCATCGCAGCGCCGGCACGAACCTCCCAGGCGGTGAACCTCGACATGTGCGTGTGGATGTCGTGATTCTGGTTCGGGTTCGCCTTGACGACGTAGATGCCGACCGTGCTCGCCAGCGCTTCGTTGTCATGGAAGTTCAGGATCGGTGGATGATCCGGCGACACCAGTCCGGCGCGGCGCAGTGCCTCCGGCATCGTGAAGGCGCTGTTCGGGAAACCGCGCATGCGGGTGCCGCGATGAAGATAGACGTAGCCGTGATTGACGCTGGCGGCGACGTTGCCGACGCTGCGCACCATCCGGCCCTGGAACCAGAAGCCGGCGCCTGAGCGCGCCATGTCGAAGGTTTCAACGTCGTTGCCGTTCTTTGGATTGAACGCGCTGTTGCCCTCGGCCTTGATCGCGATGTTTGCAGTCCAGGAACCGATCTCGTCGCCGGTCTCGGCAACAAAGCCGGCACCGTGGGTGTCGAAGCTGGCGTTGTCGTGGAACACCGCGTTGCTGGCGTGATGGACGTATCCCCAGCCCGGGCTGTGCATGACGGCATTGCCGACCACCATCGCCGGCTTGTCCGGCTCGGCGATCCCGGAAATGTGCAGGTGCAGCGGATAGCGACCACGCACATTGCTGGTGCTGGTGATCGCGCCGAGCTGGTCGAGATCGAAGCTCGGCACGTTCTTGTCGGTGCGGCCGAGATCATCGAACGCTGCGTAGCGCACGTCGAAGCCGGTGTGATGCATCAGCATGACATGGCCGCGGCGATGCCGCGGCGTCGCCCCGCCGTCCGCGCTCGAGAAGGTGATGTTGCGACTGAAGTTGGCCACCGATGCCTTCAGGTCCGCGCGCGGCGAGGTGTGGTTGTATTGCAGAACCTGATCGAGGGTGACGGTGGCGCCGTCGATCGCGGCAATGGTGACGACCTCGTCCTGGGTGCCGTGATAGCGCACGGCCTGAATGGAGTTGTCCCACTTCCAGCCCGAGTATCGGGTTCCGGTCAGCACCAGGGTGTCGCCGACATTCCAGCCCTGCGGCGGCTCGGCCAGGACCAGGCTGTTCTGGCCGGCCAGCGGATCGATCGCGACCTTGCCGTGCACCGTCTTGCGGGCGCCATGGATCTCGACCCGACCGTGCGCGATCAGGCCGCGGCTGATCAGTTCCGGATCCCAACTGACGTCGATGTCGGCATCGGACGTGAACACGATGCGCACCTCAACGTCCGCCTGCACCGGCGTCGCAACCGTGCCGATGTACAGCGCTCCGCCCATGCCGACCTCGAGCGTGTCCAGCATCAGCTCGCTGGTCGTGCTGCTGGAAAAGCGCATCGTGCCTTCGACCAGGACGGCCCGGATCGGACCGGCGGCAACCCCGGCATAGGTCACGGTGCGGCCGCTGGGGATGCGCGCAACGGCGCCAGCACCGGGAACGCCGACGTCCCAGGTCGCAGCATCGAACCAGTTGCCGTTTGCGACGGCCGTGTGCGTCACGTCGCCGTGAACGATCAAATGCATGGCCAAGGCGGCCGGAGAGAAAACGATCGCGCTACCGAGCAGCAATGCCCATTTCGCCAGTTTCATGGCAGTTCCCCCTGTCATGTGAGCGGCAAGTCTACTCCAGTTGTGTGGTTTCGCCCGTCTCTGCCGCGGCCGGCAAACGGCGCCGCGACCTGGTTGGCCGCCCGCCCGGATGTGGTCTGACCGGCCGTCGGCCTGGTCCGAGCCACAGCCATTTCTCCGCGCGCCGGCAGTACACTGGCAGCCGCGAATCTGTTCAGGGGGAGATATGGATCGCAGACGTTTCATCGGCGGCTTCAGTGTTGCCGCGTTGCTCGGCAGTGCCGGCGTGCATGCCGCCGCGGGGCGAGGCTTGGCCGGTGCCGGGCTGCCCGATCGCATTTTTGCCGACGGTTTCGAGGGCGGCCTGCTCGATGTCTCGCAGCTGGTCTATCTCGGCGCCTTCCGACTTCCGGCCGAGCATGCCGGCGGCATTCCTGGTGACAACTTTTTCAACTGTACAAAGCCGGTCATCGGCATGGGCACGAGCGCCGGCCATCTGTATGTCACCGGTTCCGACCTTGGTGGCACGATGGAGGTTCGGACCCTGGCCGAGATCGGGATTCCCGCCCTGATCGACGACGATGACCTGAATGCGCTGAACATCGCGGCGCTGACCCAGCCGTTTGCGAACCTGCTCGATGACGTACCGGTGGACGGCAACGCCTGGACCCAGGGCCGGGTCATCACCGGCCTGTACCGCGAGCCGAACAGCGGCCGGGTTGCCGTCAATGTCACCGCGTACTACGACACCGGCATCCCTCCGAACTCGGACACGACCCTGGTCCTGAATCAAGGCAGCGCGATTGGCGTTGGCGGCGGCAAGCGTGGCTATTTCAAGATGACCGGCGGCGCCCGTTCTTCGGGCTGGATTTCGCCGATTCCGGCCGAGTTCCAGGGACCGCTGGCACTCAACGGCACGCATCTGTTCGGCAATTCCGATGGCTACGGCATCAACGGCCGCGCCTCGATCGGACCTTCGGCCTTTGTCTATGATCTTGCCTCGATCACCGGCGCGACGCCGCCAGCCAATGGCTCAACGATCGCTGCCCAGGCCGTGATCGACTATCCGTTTGATCAGCCGCTGACCCCGATCGACGATCTGACCGAACCCGGACAGTTCTGGACCGTGCTCTCGAATGCCAACTATGGCTTCATCGTACCCGGTACCCGCACCTATCTGGCGATCGGCAAGTCCGGCGGCCATGCTTCCGGCTCCAGCTACGGGGTGCCTCCGTGGGGTGGCCACTCCGGGTTCCATCCGAACGATCAGAGCGACACCGGCAACCGCTACTGGGCGTTCCGCGTCGACGACATGATCGCAGCCCGTCACGGCCAGCTGTCGCCGCACCAGGTTCGACCCTACGCACACGGCAACCTGCCGCTGCGGTTCCAGGGCCAGCAACTGGTCGGACACCTGCATTCGGTCGCCGGTGCCGCGTTTGACCAGGCCAGCGGTCGACTCTATATCGCACTGAGCTTTGCCGACGACAGCCGGGGTGACCGCCTGCCGCTGATCGTCGCCTATGGTTTGCCTTGATCGTCCTGGACCGATGTCCGCGAACCCGGCCGGGACTCCAGGCGCGGACATTGGCTGGCAGCGCACCCGCGGTGTCCACGGGTGATCGCCGCAGTCACCGTCACCGGAGGCCGTGTGCGCATCGTGCTGTTGACCCTGCTGGCGATGCTTGCGTTCGCCAGCAACTCGCTGCTGTGCCGTCTGGCGTTGACGGCAACGACCATCGATCCGGCCAGCTTCACCAGCCTGCGTCTGGCGTCCGGAGCGTTGGCGCTGTATCTGATCATGCGCTTCGGTCAGCCGCCGACGGCGATCGCCGGCAGCTGGCTGTCGGCCGTGTTTCTGGCTGCCTATGCAATCGCATTCTCCTATGCCTATGTTGAACTGTCGGCAGGCACCGGCGCCTTGCTGCTGTTCGCCGCCGTACAGGTGACGATGATTGCCGCCGGCCTGGCTGCTGGCGAACGCCTGGGCGTGATCGCAATCCTGGGCGTGGCCCTGGCCGTCTTCGGGCTGGTCGTATTGCTGCTGCCGGGCTTGACCGCCCCGCCGGCGAGCTTTGCCGCGCTGATGCTGCTGGCCGGTGTCGCCTGGGGCGGCTATTCGCTGGCGGGACGTTCCAGCGCCCGACCGCTGGCCGCCACCGCCGGCAATTTCATCCGCTGCCTGCCGCTGGCCGCGGTGCTCGCGCTGGTGGCAGCGCCGTGGCTGCGCTGGGACGGTATCGGCGCCGTCTATGCCGTGCTTTCCGGAGCCGTGACCTCAGGCATCGGCTACGCGATCTGGTACGCGGCCTTGCCGTCGCTGCGCGCAACCACGGCGGCAACCGTACAACTCAGTGTCCCGGCGATCGCGGCGATCGGCGGTGTGCTGCTGCTGTCGGAAGCGCTGAGCCTGCGTCTGTTGCTGGCGTCGGCGGCAATTCTCGGCGGAATCGCCGCGGTGATCGTCAGTCGACGCTGACCTCGGCGGCATGGCTGCAACCGCGGTTCGGATTCGACGTTCGTCGCGGTCAAGATCGAGGCCGTGTGCGGCCGCATGGCCGAACCAATGCTCGATCGAGCCGGCTGCAGCGAGCGCGCCGCATCAGGCGGCTGGATCGGCGACCGCAGCAGAAAGACGCATCGGCTCAACAGCAGGGCAAGGCCTCAGCCGCACCGGGCACGACCTCGGCAGCGCCGCAGCTGGAGTTTCCGCTACTCGGCCTGCTCGATCTCGATCAGATGGCCATCCGGATCCTGCGCGAACACTCGCCAACCTCCCCACGAGGGTTGGTAGGGAGGCGTCAGAAACTTCAGCCCACCGGCTTGAAGTGCCTGATAGGTGGCGCGCACGTCCTTGACGTGAAAGATCAGGTTCACCGTCGGCCTGCTCGCGTCCGCCGGTGGAGCAAGTGTGACGCCTGGCTTGTCCTCCGTTGGAGCGCTCTCCGTGACCAGGTAGAGCGAGATGCCGTTGCGCTGAAGAAGCCGCAGATGCTCACGAGCAGGAACTCCTGTTGCGCCAGTCGGGACAGGGAGGGAATCCGACGGCCCGGCTCCTCTCATTGCATGAGAATCTTCTCCATCTTCTTTCCCTTTGCCAGATCATCGACCAGCTTGTCCAGATAGCGTATTTTCCGCATCAGCGGATCCTCGACATCCTCGACGCGAACACCGCAGACGACGCCCTTGATGAGCGAGCTGTTCGGATGCAGGGCCGGGGCTTGAGCGAAAAAGGTTTCGAAGTCATTTTCCTGGTCGATCTGCTGCTGCAGGCCCGCCTGGTCATAGCCCGTCAGCCAGCAGATGATCTGGTCGACTTCTTCCTTCGTCCGATTCTTGCGCTCGGCCTTTTGAACGTACATCGGATAGACCCTGGCGAACGGGGTCGTGAAGATGCGATGTTGCGCCATCGTCATTGCTCCTGCATGTCCAAGTCCGACACGCTTGCTGCCCTCAGCCTGCGAGCGCCGTAGTCGGTGCCATCGCGCGTCTGCTTCGCACCCTCATCTGGCCGCTCTCGACGTAGCGGCACGAGGCATGAACTTCGCCAGCGAGGGTAGCGCCATGAAAGCGACCGAACAAGTCGGCTTCGAGCAACGGTATCGGCAGTACCCGGATGCTGCGGCCGGGGTCGATTCGGCTTCGTTGTCGGCCTGCGCGACTGCTGTGGTGGCCCGCGCCGCGGCGACGACCGTCGACTCAGGTGAGACTTTTCCCTCCTCGGCGACTCCTTATCCCAAGAACAGCGCGAAAGCGTTCGTGCTGCTGGACGGCTGCGCAACGTGTCTTTCGTGTGATTGCTCGGAGTACCGGTGAAGTCGTAAAGCCCGAGGTGCGTGTCAGTCTTGTGGCGGGTCTT
>CAZFUH010000186.1:0-8352 GCA_964522235.1 uncultured Rhodanobacteraceae bacterium | reverse complement strand
AGAACGCCGGACCGGCGGAGCGCGGAGATTCAGATCGAGGACGAGGTCGCCAGCATGGTCCGGAACGGGCAGGAACAGCCAAGCCTCGCGGTTTCTTGACCAAACACCATCGTCGTCTGCGGGATGCCATCCGGCGCCGAGGTGCCGCAGGTCGTTGCTGCCATCCTGAAATTGCAGTGTCGTTGCAAGGGCTGCCGCGGACGAAGCGGAGAAGTGGATCGCGGCACTGTTGAGCTGCGCAGCCACGAAATCTTCACTGTGGAGTCGCAGCCAGACGACGGCAGCGACCTGGGTCAGGCCGAGCATGAGCACCGACATGCGCCACAGCGCGAGGCGGAGGCGTTCGTGACCGGAGTTCATATCGCTATCAACTTGCCCAAGGTCCAGTTGACCATCAGGAAGCCATTGAGCAGGGCCATGCACCCCAGGCCGGCCATCGCGGCGGTGGGCCTTCGAGCCAGCCAGTGCGCCAACCCGATCCAGATCGGAAACAAGACGATGCCATAGCGGAGCAAGGCGTTGGCCGTCTGACTGCTCCAGAGCAGCAGGAACACGAACAGACAAAAGCCAAACTCCGCCCAGAGGCGGACGCGCAGCAACAGCAGCGAACAGGCGAACAGCAGCAGGCTGGAGAGTGCCCAGAAACGGGTTACTGGCTCGCGAGTGAGGTGATCAGCCAGGTTCTGGTGGAACGGCGCCCACCACCAGTTCCAGCCATGACCGGCACTGGATGCCTGCGCGAATGCGTCTCCTGTGAGCCAATAACAGTAGAACCAGAAGGCGACCAGACCCAGCGGTGCCAGTACGATCGGAAGTGCGAGCTGGGGCCTCTGCCAGAGACGTTGCGGGAGCGATCGGCCGAAACGAGAAGCCAGATAGAACAGGGCAAAAAACACAAAAAATATACCGACGGCGCGGGTGGCGGAAAGCAAAGCAGCTGCGACGCTTGCACGGAGAATGTGTTCATGCCGGAAGTGATACAGGGCCGCCGCCAACAGCAGCAGAAAGGTGCTCTCTGTGTAGGCGGTGGAGAACGAGAAACTCTGCGGCGCAAAACACAACAGAGCGACGCTCAGCATCGCAACACGTGGCCGCATAGCCAGTGCCAATACGTACTGATGGATATAGCATAGTGCGGCAAAAAAGCACAGATTCGCTACGATCAATGCAGAGTCATGCGCAGACAATCCTGTGCTCAGGTGCAGCGCCTTGGCCAGCAAGGGAAAGACAGGAAAGAACGCCAGGCTGGTCACGCCGGGTTGATCCGGAGCGCTGGCTGCCGAGTACCCGTGTTCGATGATTTGCACGTACCACCCGCAATCCCAGCGACACAG
This sequence comes from uncultured Rhodanobacteraceae bacterium, assembly GCA_964522235.1. GTDB lineage: Bacteria > Pseudomonadota > Gammaproteobacteria > Xanthomonadales > UBA2363 > Pseudofulvimonas. Next base: position 7,018 of record CAZFUH010000186.1, on the reverse strand, counting down.
CATCTGAAACAGAGCGATGTCCCAGGTGAACGGGACGACCGGATGGATATGTTCGATCGTCAGGTAGGCGATGGCGAGCAGCAATAGTCGCGAAGAAGCAAACAGAAGAAAAATACCGGGCAATGCGCGCGCCAACCCGGGGCTCGCCGGCCGAGCTGACGTGGCTCCAGATGGGTCGAGTCTGGGGAGCAGCCAGGGGGCGAACCAAGCAAGGAGAACGCCGCGCTTTCTCACACCGGGCCTCCTTCTGATCTAGGTGTGCGTCAGGCCGCCGACTCGGCTGTTGGCATGACGTGAACGTCTTCAGGCCACGGCGTCTTCGGTGATGCACACTCGGCCACGCAGCGAGTGACCGAGCAGGGCGGTGATCTCGACGTCGACGAACTGTCCGACCAGACGCCCGGGGCCGGCAAAATTGACATGCCGCATGTTCTCGGTGCGGCCGGTAAGTTCGTCCGGATTCTTTTTGCTGGGTCCCTCGACCAGGATCCGCTGCACGCTGCCGATCATGGCCTGGGAAATGCGCTGGCCATTGGCCTCGATTGCGGCCTGGAGGCGGGCCAGGCGCTCACTCTTGATCGCGGCCGGCACGTCGTCGTCGAGATTGGCGGCCGGCGTGCCGGGACGACGGGAGTAGAGAAACGAAAAGCTGTGGTCGAAGCCGACGTCGGCGATCAGCTTCATGGTCGCGTCGAAATCCTGCTCTGTCTCGCCGGGGAAGCCGACGATGAAGTCGGTGCTGATGCAGATGTCGGGCCGGGCGGCGCGCAGGCGACGCATCTTCTGTTTGTATTCGAGCACGGTATGACCGCGTTTCATGGCCGCCAGAATGCGGTCGGAGCCGGACTGCACCGGCAGATGCAGATAGCTGGCCAGCTCGGGGACCTCGGCATAGGCCTGGACCAGTCGGTCGGTGAACTCGACCGGATGCGAGGTGGTGAAGCGGATACGTGCGATGCCGGGGACCTGGGCGACACAGCGGATCAACAAGGCCAGATCGGCGCATGCGCCGTCCTCCATCGGGCCGGCATAGGCATTGACGTTCTGCCCAAGCAGATTGACCTCGCGTACGCCCTGTTCGGCCAGGCGTGCGACCTCGGTCAGCACGTCCTCGAGCGGCCGGCTGACCTCGTCGCCGCGCGTGTACGGAACGACGCAGAAGGTGCAGTAGCGCGAGCAACCCTCCATGATCGAGACGAAGGCGGTTGGACCCTCGGCGCGCGGCTGCGGCAGATTGTCGAACTTCTCGATCTCCGGGAACGAGATGTCGACCTGGGCCTTGCCGCTGCCGCGTCGGGCATCGAGCAGTTCCGGCAGCCGGTGCAAGGTCTGCGGACCGAATACCAGGTCGACGAACGGCGCGCGCTTGAGCAGGGCTTCGCCTTCCTGGCTGGCGACGCAGCCACCGACACCGATGATCAGGTCTGGCCGTGCCTGTTTCAGCTCGCGCCAGCGCCCGAGCTGCGAGAATACCTTTTCCTGCGCCTTTTCCCGGATCGAGCAGGTATTGATCAGGATGACATCGGCCTCGCTCTCGTCCGCTGTCGCGGTCAGGCCATGCGAGGCAGCGAGCACGTCGGCCATCTTGGCCGAGTCGTACTCGTTCATCTGACAACCGTGGGTCTTGACGTAGAGCTTGGCCATGGGGAAATTTGCCTGGAAAAACCTGAATCAGGGCGGTAGTTTACGCGGAGGACTTTTTGTTGGAAACTAACTGCCCGCCGCGTCGTCCAAGGGGACTGATGGTGAACGCGCGCCGTTATCGTATACCCAAGGTCGTACCGGCCCTGGCTCTTCTATGCGCCGGGCCGCTGCTGGCCGGCGAGACCGTGCTCTACCGGTGCACCGACAGCGCCGGCAATCCAGCCTATACCAACAGTACCCGGGGCTATCTGGATTGCCGGGTCGTCGGCCGCTATCCAAAGCCGGCTGCGGCGTCGGCACCGGTCGCAGCAGAAGCGCCGAACACCCAGGCGGCCACGGCTGAATCGGTTCCGAACACGCAGATCCAGACCCTGACGCCGCGAACGGCCGCAGCTGCCGCCGCGGCTGGCGCCGTCTCGACCGCGCCGACGCCAGGCAACCGCGTCCATCGTGGCGCGGTCTACCGATTCAAGAACGACGGTGTCGTGCACTACACGAATGTCCGTCCGGCCGCGTCGACCGGCGCCGAGACGGTCTTCACCTATGCGATCGACAACTGCATCGCCTGCGAAGTGCGCTCATCGGTGGATTGGCACAACGTCGCCCTGCGTCTGGATGAGTACACGACCGAAATCAAGGCCGCAGCCGCCCGCCACGCCGTCGATGAGGCCCTGGTGCGCGCGATCATCCATGCCGAATCGGCCTATCGGGTCAATGCCCGCTCGAACAAGGGTGCCCAGGGCCTGATGCAGCTGATGCCGGCAACCGCGAAGCGCTTTGGGGTCGGCGATGCCTATGATCCAGCGCAGAATATCGCCGGCGGCGTCGAGTACCTTGCCTTTCTGTTGCGCCGTTTCGATGGCGACATCACCCTGGCCGCGGCCGGCTATAACGCTGGTGAAGGGGCGGTCGACCGCCATGGCGGTGTGCCGCCCTACGACGAGACCCAGGTCTACGTGCAACGCGTGGGCATCCTGCATCAGCGCTACCGTAGCGCGCTTGCGGCACAGCCGCGCGATGCCGGCATCGTCATCGGCGCCAGCCACTGAGGCATTGCGCTGCTGCCGTACAGCTTGACCCGCATCGTTCCAGCACGGTAGTTTTCGTTGCCTGGATGCAGAACGACAGGAGACGACCATGCGGACAGTGCTTGTTGTTGCGGCGCTGCTGACCTGCCTACTCTCGCAGACGGTGACGGCGGCGGATCTCGAACACCGGGTCATCGTGACCGGGCGGATCGCCATTGATCCAGAAGGCCGAGTCACTGAGCAATCGCTGGAGACTCCGTTGCCGTCGGCGATCAGTGAGGCCTTGCAGCGCCGTATCGCCGCCTGGCGCTTTGAACCGGTCAGGGTCGATGATCGCCCCGTTGTCGCGACGACACGGATGGATCTTTCGCTGCGGTTGGTCGAGGCGGATGATCAGATCAGCCTGTTTGTCGATTCCGTCCACTTCGGCTCGCCAGCGTCGCACCCGAACCAGCAGCGCGGCCGGGGTGCGGTACGCTACCCGAGCAGCATGCTCAAGCGCCGGGTAGGGGGCCGGGTCGTCCTGGCTGTTCGGCTCGACTCCAATGGCAGCGTCGCCGAGCTGCACCCGTACCAGACCAGTCTTAGCGTTCGCACCGGTTCCGAGCGCGAAGCCGAACGCTTTCGTGCGGCGCTGGAGCAGGCCAGCCTGCGTGCGGTCGCACACTGGCAGTTCGACATGAGCGAGCGGATCGACGGCACGGCCCATGGAACCACGGTGATGGTGCCGATCGAGTTTCGAATCGTTGATCAAGGGGCGCGGAGCCGGTCCGATTCATGGCGCACCTTGGTGCCTGGGCCGGTCCGCGTCGTGCCCTGGCAGCAGCAGGACGAGCGGCTCGCGATCGATGTATCGGCTCTCGGTCATGGAGAGGCGATGGCCGTGAACAGTCGATTCCGCCTACTCGATGAGGCTGGAATCAGCCACTGACCTTGGGTGGTCGCGGCCCGCCGTGGGTTGATCGTCGTCAAGATGCTGCCTGCGTCGAGTGGGCGGCAGCCGTCATCGCAGTGACGTCGGCGGTGCGGTTTCCGGCCATCGCTCAGCTCAGGTCCAGCACCAGGCTGGCGATGCCGAAGTAGATGACGATGCCGCTGATGTCGGCGATGCAGGTGATCAGCGGCGTACTTGCGGTCGCCGGGTCGAGCTTCAGCCGCGAGAACGCGAACGGAAGACTCATTCCGACCAGGCTGCCGGCCATGACCGCGATGACCATGGTCAGGGCGACGATGATGCCGACCTCGAGCCCGCCGCGCCAGACGCCAAGGCCGGCGACCGCGAGTGCCAGGGCCAGGCCGAGCGCGAGAGCAACGCCGAACTCCTTCAGAGCCAGACTGAACCAGTCGCGCATCGAGACGTCGCCGGTGGCCAGGGCGCGCACCATCAGGGTCGACGACTGTGAGCCGGCATTGCCGGCCGAACCGATCAACAGCGGCAGGAAGAACAACAGCACCAAGGCCGACGAGATCGTCTCCTCGTAGTGGGCAAGGGCGGCGCCGCTGAAGATGTTTGCGAACACCAGCAGAACCAGCCACGGTGCGCGCTTGCGGAACAGGTACCAGGTGCTGGCATCGCGCATGCTCAGTTCGACCGAGCCGATCGAAGCCAGGCGGTGGAAGTCCTCGGTGGTCTCTTCTTCGGCCACGTCCATGACGTCATCGACGGTGACCGTTCCCATCAGTAGGCCGGCGCCATCGACGACGGGAAGGGCTTCCAGGTCGTAGCGCTGGATCAGGCGTACGGCATCCTCGCGGTCGGCCTCGGGGCCGATCGTGATCGCTTCGCGACGCATCAGGGTTCGTACCGGCTGTTCCAGGCTGCCGAGGATGAAATCGCGCAGGGGCAGGGCGTCGAGCAGCTTGCCTTCAGGCTGGGTGACGTAGATCCGATTCACCGACTCGCCCTTTTCGTTCGCGGCGCGGATATGCGCCAGCGCCTCGGTAATGGTCCAGTACGGACGCACCGAGACGAAGTCGGTGTTCATCAGCCGGCCGACGCTGTCCTCGTCGTAGGCGAGCATTTCCCGCGTGTCTTCGCGCTCTTCGGCCGGAAGCTCGGAAATCAGCTGCTCGGCCTGGGCGTCGGTCAACTCGTCGATCAATGCCGCGCGATCATCGCTGTCCAGTTCACCGACGATGGCGCGACGGCGCTCCGCGGCCAGGGTTGCAAGGATCTGCGGTTGCAGTGCCAGGTCGATGTACGAGAACACGCGAACTTGGCGTTCGGGATCGAGCAGGTTGAACAGCGCATCAAACGGCGCGTCACTGTCCAGTTCACTGAACAGGGCGGCAATGTCCTGCACCCGCAGGACTTCGAACCAGGCAGCCAGCGCCGAATAGTTCTGCGTCTCGATCAGCTGCTGCAGTTGTTCGAGTTGGTCGCGAATTTCATCCATGGCGCTCTCCTGTTCCGAGGGCAGTCAGCAGTTGGTCAGGGCTGCCGCGACCGCTGGCGGTCGTAATCGCAACGACACCGACCAGCCGCTGGCGCAACGCCGCGGTCGGGCTCGGTGCTTGCTAGGCAACTCTTCCGGCGCTACCGGGGCAGCCGGTCAGGTGCGGAAGGTCAGGTTCGGCTGGCCGGCTGAAGGCGAGGCGAGCATTCGACACGAATCGCTGTCCAAGGCGGGCCTCCGGGGCGTTGAAAACCGCGCAAGTGTAGCGATGCTTCGCCGGCAATCACAAGCCGTGGCAGCCGATGCAGTTCAATCCTCGCGCAATGGTCGCTGGATCACGTCGATCTCGGTCTGGAACGGCACCCCGGCGCGCTGGCCTTCGACTCGCACGCGCCGGCCGGGGATCAGCTCGGCCTCCAGTTGCCGCAGTTCATTCTGGCCCCGGATCGGTGATTCGTCGATCTGGCGCAGGATGTCTCCAGCCTGCATGCCGGCCCGGGCGCCGGGAAAGCCGGCGTAGACCGCGGTCACCTGGATACCTCGCGGCAAGTCGCTCTGCTCGCCAGCCGGACCGAATTCAGTCGGGGCATCGCGGTAGTCCAGCCCGAGCCAGCCGCGGCTGACATGGCCCTGTTCGAGAATCTGTGCCAGCACGCGCTGTGCAGCCGGTGCCGGAATCGCGAAGCCGATGCCCTCGCCGAAGCGGAAGACGGCAGTATTGATCCCGACCAGTTCGCCGCCGGCATTGACCAGGGCGCCGCCGGAATTGCCATCGTTGATCGCCGCGTCGGTCTGGATGAAGTCGTCGTAGGTCAGCAGGTTCAGCCGGCTGTTGCCGGCAGCGCTGACGATGCCCATGGTGACGCGCTGGCCGATGCCGAACGGATTGCCGATTGCGAGTACGACGTCGCCGACATGCAGAGCATCGTCAGCGGCAAAGCGGGCCGACGGCAGCTCGCTGCCTTCGATCTTCAGTACCGCCAGGTCGGTGTCGCGGTCGCTGCCGACCACGCGCGCCTGGGTGACGCGGCCATCGTTGAGTGCGACCTGGATGTCGCTGGCACGGGCGACGACATGGTGGGTGGTCAGGATCAGGCCGTCCGGGCTGACGATGACCCCCGAACCCAGGCTTTGATTGATGCGCTGGCGCGGCGGGCCGAGCCCGAAGGCGCCGGGGAACAGGTGACGCATGTTCTCCGGCACCATCAGCGGTCGCTCGGTGACGATGCTGTTGGCGTAGATGTTGACCACCGCCGGCGCGGCCGCGCGCACGGCGTCGGCGTAGGACGCCGGCCCGGTATCGCTGCGGGCATCGTTTGCGGTCATCGCCGGGCGGTCGCTGCGGGCGGCCGGGTACAACTGAGTCAGCAGGAACGCGGCCGCGAGTCCGAGCACGACAAACTGCAGCAGGAACAGGATCGGGCGGAGAAAGCGGTTCACGGAGCGGTCGCGGCTGGATGGGGTCAGTAGGGCAGGTGTGGCATGGTCGACGGGGCGGCCGCAGCGTCGGCGGCGATCCGGTCCCGGTTTTGTCGCGATCGCCTCGTCTGGGCTCGGCGCTGGTCCAAGTGGGCTTCTCAGCTCAAGCACTTACGTGCTTTCGGGGCCACCGAACGAAGCTCGTTCCGAAGCCCCAAAAGCTCCTTTCGGCACCGTTCCGCGTGAGAACCCCTGTCTCCTTTCGACAGCTTTGGTTACACTAGCATGATTTTCGGGGTGACCCTTCACGCCCTCACGGGCGGCGTTTCGACGGAGCAGCAATGACGGAGCAAAACGTCAATCAGGGCCGGCGACGGTTCCTGACCGCAACCACGGCTGTGGTTGGCGGGGTCGGTGCGGCGTTCGCCGCCGTGCCGTTCATCAAGTCCTGGCAGCCCAGCGAACGTGCCCGGGCGGCCGGCGCACCGGTGCAGATCGCGATCGACCGGCTCGAACCGGGTCAGCGGGTGA
>CAZFUH010000185.1:6763-8377 GCA_964522235.1 uncultured Rhodanobacteraceae bacterium | reverse complement strand
GGGTGCTTAGCTCAGCGGTAGAGCGTCGCCCTTACAAGGCGAGGGTCGGGGGTTCGAAACCCTCAGCACCCACCACTAGCATTCGGTTCCGGATTGCGGCAGAATGCGCGCCCCGGAACAGACAGACACGGAGTGGTAGTTCAGTTGGTTAGAATATCGGCCTGTCACGCCGAGGGTCGCGGGTTCGAGTCCCGTCCACTCCGCCAACACCAGAAAGGCGCCTCACAGGCGCCTTTCTTTTTTTGCGTACGCGAAGCCCGCACTATTCATGAACGTTCGTTGCGAGTTCGTCGAGGCGCCGCTGGGAGGCGGCGAAGGCGTAGCCGACACGAACCGCCGGCGTTGAGCAAGCTCGACGCTACAACAGCCTGCCAAGTCGCCAACGCGGTCCTTGTAGAGCGCAGCTTGCTGCGCTTTGCGGCCGTCAGGCCGCTCGCTCCGGTCGCGACACCTGCGTCGAGCAAGCTCGACGCTATAACAGCGCAGAAGGTTCATGAAGAATGCGGGCGAGGAGCCTGCGCGGTAGAAGCCGCCCAGGCTGCTGCCCGGAAAGCCGGTGACCGACGACACCCGAGGGGTGCCGGACGCGCTTCGCGGTGCATCTGCGAAGCGGAGCATCGCAGGCAGCCGCTGTCGCCGCTGTTGACCGGCTGGCATACAGGTAGATCAGCCGATCAGGGCAGACGGATCGGCACCGCGGCGGTCGCAGCAGCCCCCCGGCACGCTCCGCCACCTGCATCCGCGTGCTTTGCCGGGCGTTCAGGCGCTACACTACGCGCTTTTCCGCAGGTCCGGACCTACACGCATGCTGCAAACCATTCGGAACAAGTCCACCAGCTGGTTCGCACTGGCGATCATCTTCCTCGCGCTGTTCTCGCTGACCTTCTTCGGCATCGGCGACTATCTGATCCGCGGCAGCGACACCCATGTCGCTATGGTCGGCGACGAAAAGATCGAACAGGGCGAATTCCGCCAGAGTTGGGAGCGCTGGCGTCAGAACGTCCGCCAGCAGCTTGGCGAAAACTACGATCCGGCGGTGTTCGAGCAGCCGTCGTACCGGCGTCAACTGCTGGACAGTTTGGTCGATCAGGCGCTGCTGCGGCAAAGCGGCGAGCGCCAGGGCCTGGTCGTCCCGGCCAGTCGGCTGCAAGCGGTGATCGCCGAGGAGCCGGCGTTCCAGGTCGACGGTCGCTTCGATGCTCAGCGCTATCTCGACGTACTGAGCCGGGTCGGACTGACCTCGGCCGGCTGGGAACGGGACATGCGCAGGAGCTTCGCGGCCCAGATCCTGCCAAACGCCTTGTTCGAGACCGCCGTGGTCACGGAAGCCGAAGTTGCCGCCTACCTGCGTCTGAGTGAACAAACGCGCGATTTTCGTCTCGTGCGCGTCAGCGAGCCGGCGCAGGAGATCTCCGAAGAAATTGCCGATGACGAGGTACAGGCGTACTACGACGAGCATGTCGAGCAGTTCATGACTCCGGAACAGGTAAGCCTGCAATACCTCGAACTGACGGCCGCCGACGTCGTACTCGATGTCGAGCCGGGCGAGTCGGAGTTGCGTCAGCGCTACGAGGTCGAGATGGCCCGCTTCGGTACGCCGGAGGAACGACTTGC
>CAZFUH010000185.1:0-6663 GCA_964522235.1 uncultured Rhodanobacteraceae bacterium | reverse complement strand
GTCAGCGCTACGAGGTCGAGATGGCCCGCTTCGGTACGCCGGAGGAACGACTTGCCTCGCATATTCTGATCCGCCCCGAGCAAGAGGATGCCGATGGCCAGCGCGCAGCGATTGCACGCGCCGAGGAGATCGCTGGCCAGGTGCGCGAGGATGCGCAGCGCTTCGAGGCGCTGGCGCGCGAGCATTCGGGCGATCTGGCCTCCAGTGAACAGGGTGGCGATCTGGGCTGGCTGCAGCGCGGCATGACCGACCCGGCGTTCGAGGACGTGCTGTTCGAACTGCAGGAAGGCGGCATCTCCGATCCGGTGCGCAGTGACGATGGCTACCACATCATCTGGCTGCGCGAGCTGCGTCCGGGCGAGCAGCAGAGCTTTGAAGAGGTGCGCGAGCAACTGGCCACCGAAGCCCTGGAGACCGAACGCGAGCGCGCCTATAGCGACCTGTCCGGTCGATTGTTCGATCTGTCGTACGAGACCCCTGGCTCACTGGAGCCGGCCGCCGATGCCCTGGGCCTGGAGATCAAGCAGGCCGGTCCGTTTACCCGCAACAGCTTCGACGGGCTGTTCACACACGCCGCGGTGCGCCAGGCGGCGTTCTCCGACGAAGTGCTGCTGGAAGGCAACAACAGCGACGCGATCAATATCGATGACTCCCGTGTCGTCGTGATTCGGGTCAGCGAGCATCAGCGGCCCGAGCCACGGCCGTTGACCGAGGTTGCCGACGACATCCGTGTGCAGATCCTGGAGCGGCGCCGGGCCGATGCCATTCGCGAACGAGCCGAGGCACTGTTCGCGCGCCTGCAGGGTGGCGAGTCGCTGGATGTGATCGCCGAAGAGCTTGGTCAGGAGCCGGAGACGGCCCCGGCGACCACCCGGCGCTCGTTGGTACCGGATTCGGCGATCGTCGCCGAAGCATTTCGGATGCCGCGACCGCAGGATGATTCGCCGACGCTTCGACTGCTGTCCCTGGAACCGGGCCACGCCCTGATCGAACTGACCGCGGTCAGCGATGGCGATCCCGAAGCGGTCGAAGAGTCACGTCGCGAGCAGGTTCGCGCTCAGTTGCGTCAAAGTCACGCCAGCGCTGAGCGGGACGGCTTGATCGAGAGTTTGCGCGAGCGCGGGGACGTCGTCATCGTCGAGCAACGCATGTAGTCTCGTCGGCGCTGGCGGCCGAGCGCATTGCCGGAGCCGTTGTCGCTACGCGCCAGGCTCCGGTTGCGGCAGCAACAGAGAGTCGAGCAAGCTCGACTCGGCGACGAATCAGGCGCCGCGAGTGGCGCCGGCATCAGCGCGGAATCGGCCGTTTCCTTTTCCGCGCCGGGCCGGGGCGGAACGGCCTTTCCTCTGGTTGTTCCAGCCACGGTCGGATACGCAGACGCTGGCCGGCGACCCAGACCTTGCGCAAGTGTTCCAGACTGGTCTCGGCAAGGGACGCGGGAAGATCGACCAGACTGTAGTCGTGGCGGATGTCGATCCGTCCGATCACAGCGCTGTCCAGTCCGGCCTCGTTGGCGATCGCGCCGACGATATTGCCGGGTCGGACGCCATGAAGATGGCCAACCTCGACTCGAAAGCGTGCCATCCCGGTGTCCGGCTCGGTGATCGTCGTGCGCGTGTCGCTGCGTTTGCCGGTGCCGCTGCTGCTGCGGACCGGGCGTTCACTTCGCGGCCGACCGGGGTCGCTGCGGTCGCTGCGGTCGCGTGGCCCGTCGCGGCCGGCATCGCGCGTGCGCGGGTCGGCACCGGTCAATGGCTTCGCGTCCGGTGCCAGCAGCAGCGGCGCGTCGCCCTGGACCAGGCGCGCCAGCGCCGCGGCGATGTCGATTGCCGGCACACCCTGTTCGCCTTCGAAAGTCTCGACCAGGGTCCGAAATGGTTCCAGGGCCGCCGAATCGGCAAGGGTGTCGAGGATCCGCTGCTTGAACCGGGTCAGGCGTTGGTCGTTGACGGCATCGGCGCTGGGCAGATGCATGGTCTCGATCGGCTGTCCGGTGGCTCGCTCGATCGAGCGCAACAGGTGCCGCTCGCGTGGTGACACGAACAGAATCGCTTCGCCGCTGCGGCCGGCACGGCCGGTGCGGCCGATTCGATGGACATAGCCCTCGCTGTCGTGCGGGATGTCGTAGTTCAGGACGTGGCTGATGCGTTCGACATCGAGACCGCGGGCGGCGACGTCGGTGGCGACCAGGATGTCGAGCTGACCGTCGCGCAGGCGTGCGATCGTTTTCTCCCGCTGCTGCTGATTGATGTCGCCGTTGATCGCGGCGGCGGCGAAGCCGCGCGCCTCCAGTTTCTCCGCCAGCTCCTCGGTCGCCAGTTTGGTACGCACGAACACGATCATTGCCTCGAACGGTTCGGCCTCCAGGATCCGGGTCAGGGCATCGAGCTTGTGCATGCCGCCAACCCACCAGCAGCGCTGGCGGATCTTGTCGGCGGTGCTGGTCTTGGCCTGGATCGTCACCGTCTCCGGATCGCGCAGATGGCGATCGGCGATGCGCCGGATCGGTGTCGGCATGGTTGCCGAGAACAGGGCGACCTGGCGTTGAGCCGGGGCTTCCTGCAGCACTCGTTCGACATCGTCGATGAAGCCCATGCGCAACATTTCGTCGGCCTCGTCGAGCACCAGGGTGCGCAAATCGGCCAATGACACGGTGCCGCGATCCAGGTGGTCAATCAGCCGGCCGGGGGTGGCGACCAGGACGTGCACGCCGCGGCGCAGGGCGCCCAGCTGCGGGCCGTAGCCGGTGCCGCCGTAGATCGGCAGGACATGAAATCCCGGCAGGTGCACGGCGTAGCGCTGGAACGCTTCGGCGACCTGGATCGCCAGTTCGCGAGTTGGGGTCAGTACCAGGACCTGCGGCTTGCGCAGCGCCAGATCCAGGCCAGCCAGCGCGGGCAGGGCGAAAGCGGCGGTCTTGCCGGTACCGGTCTGAGCCTGGCCGACCAGGTCGCGGCCGGCGAGCAGGGTCGGGATGGTGGCCGCCTGGATCGGTGAAGGCGATTCGTAGCCGACCTGGGTCAAGGCACGCAATAGAGGCTCGGGCAATCCGAGCCCAAGAAAGGAATCAGTAGTGGTCATGCGCAAAGTTTACGCGTCGGCGCCTCCGAGCGCTCGCGATTTGCTGCCGGCGGGCATCCATCGTTCAGCTGCTCTTGCGTTGTTGACGGCTTTGCGGGCACAGTCCGGTGCCCGATCCCATCGCTGATTCCGGAGCTGGCCGTGTGGTATTTGTGGACCAAGTCGCTGCATCTGCTATTCGTGATCGCATGGTTGGCAGCGCTGTTCTACCTGCCGCGGATCCTGATCAACCTGGTCGAGGTGGGTGACCAGCCGGCGGTGCGCGAGCGCCTGCTGCTGATGGGTCGACGGCTGTATCGCTTCGGCCACAACATGTTCGGCGTCGCCGTCGTCCTCGGCGGCGTGCTATGGCTGTATTTTGGCGTCGGCGGCGCCTGGCTGCATCTCAAGCTGGTCCTGATCGCGGCCCTGCTCGGTTTTTTCATCTGGTGCGGGCGTCTGCTCAAGGGCGCCGGCAACGGCGCTGCACTGCCTTCGACACGTGTCCTGCGCATCGCCAACGAGCTGCCGGTGTTGGTAGTGTTGCTGGTGATCTGGCTGGTGCTGGCGAAACCGCTATGAATCTGCCGGGCGCTTGCGCCGGTTCATCGAAGGAGACGCCATGAGCTGGTGGTTTCGCATCCCGTTCTGGCAGCGCGTGCTTGCCGGCTTCGTGCTCGGTATCGCGGTGGGCTGGGCAATGGGGCCGGCAGCCGCGACCTGGTTTCAGCCGCTGGGCACCTTGTACATCACCCTGATCCGGATGATCGCGGTGCCGCTGGTTTTCTTCGCGGTGATCCATGCGGTCGCCAGCCTGCATGGTCAAAAAAGCATTGCCGCACTGGGCGGCCGCACCTTTGCCTGGTTCGCCGCAACGGCTGTGCTTGCGGTCGCAGTTGGTCTGAGCGTCGCCTGGCTGGTGAATCCGGGCGTGGGTCTGGGCGAGCTGCCGATCGCCGAGAGCTACACGCCGCGCGAGGTGCCGGGTCCGGTACAGGTGCTGCTCGATGTGGTGCCGGCGAATCCGTTCGCGGCCCTGGCCGAAGGCCGCATCCTGCAGGTGATCTTCTTCGCCGGTCTGCTCGGCTTTGCCTTGGTCAAGCTTGGCGAGAAGGCCGCGCGCGTGCGCGCCGTGGTCGGCGAGGCCAGCGAAATGATGTTCCAGGTCACGCGCTTCGTGCTTGAGTTCACGCCGATCGGCACCTTCGGCTTGATCGCCGCCCTGGTCGGAAGCTATGGCTTCGAGCGCCTGCTGCCACTGAGCAGCTTCGTGTTTGCGCTGTATCTGGCCTGTGCCCTGCACATCGTCTTCGTTTATGGCGGTTTGCTGATCGCGCACGGACTCAATCCGCTGAAGTTCTTCCGCGGCGCCGCCGCCGGCATGCAGATTGCGTTTGTCAGCTCGTCGAGTTTCGCGTCGATGCCGGTGGCGCTGCGATGCGTGACCCACAATCTCGGCGTCGACCGCAACTACGCGGCATTTGCGGTGCCGCTCGGTGCCAGCATCAAGATGGACGGCTGCGGCGCGATCTATCCGGCCCTGGCCAGCGTCTTCATCGCCCAGTACTACGGCTTGGACCTTTCGGCGGCGCAGTACTTCGTGATCCTGCTGGCTTCGGTGCTCGGCAGTTTCGGCACCGCCGGCGTACCCGGCACCGCCGTGGTGATGGCCACCGTCGTGCTCGGCGCTGCCGGTCTGCCTTTGGAGGGCCTGGGTCTGTTGCTGGCGATCGACCGCGTTCTCGACATGATGCGGACGATGACCAATGTCACCGGTCAGATGCTGGTGCCGGTCCTGGTCGCGCGCGAGACCGGCCTGCTCGATGAGCAGGCCTACAACAGCGCGACCAGCAATGTCGGTCTGGAACCCGGATGACGGCCGAACCGCGGAGGGCAGCGATTGAGCCTCAGTGGAACAACGTCGCCGAGCGAGTGCGTCGATGCATGGCGTGGCCGACCAGGGCAATCAGAAGAAGCACGGTGGCGATGACGTCGGCGAGCACGATCTTGGCGATGGCATCGTTGTAGCCGCCGGTGACCCAGGCCAGCCAGAGAAAGCCAAGCACGCTGACAAAGCCGCCGGTCAGGGCTGCGGTGCGCAAATGGTGCAGGAAGCCGGCCGCAATCAGCAGGGCGCCCAGCAGTCCGAACAGCACGGCACGGTGGCGCATCAGAATGGCCAGGTTGGGTTCGGAGAAGTCCAGGCCGTACAGCAGTGCCAGCCGTTCCGGTCCGAGCACACCGACCAATGGCAGCAGGTGGATGATTCCCACCAGGATCAAGCAGATCGACACCAGGTAGCGCATCGCAGACCTCCTTCGAAAGCAGCCATCTTCGCATACTCAACCAGGTGGTTGACAATTTCGCCGGATGATGTAATTTAACCGTATGGTTGAATATCGATCTGAACGGCTCGACGCCGTCTTTCATGCCTTGGCCGACCCGACCCGGCGCGAGATGCTGCAGGCGCTGTCGAAGGCGGCGGCCAGCGTCGGCGATCTCGCGGCGCCGTTCTCGATCTCGCTTGCGGCGGCTTCCAAACACATCAAGGTGCTGGAGCGGGCCGGCCTGATCCGGCGCGAAGTGCAGGGACGCACGCACCTGTGTCGACTGGACGCGGCGCCGATGCATGCCGGGCTGGAATGGCTGCGTCATTACGAGCGTTACTGGAGCGAGCGTCTGGATGCCCTGGAGCAGGCGCTGCGGATCGACGACCAGCGCAATCCCCGGCGCACGGCAGACGCCGGTGACGACAAACCATCCCGGCGCGCGCGGAAAACGCCGCCCTCAGCAAGGAGAACCCGAACATGAGCAGCAATGGCTATGCGCAACGTACCGCGACCGATACCGTGCGTCTGGAACGCCTCCTGCCCGGACCGATCGAGCGCGTCTGGGCCTACCTGACCGAATCGGACAAGCGCGCGACCTGGCTTGCCGCCGGTGAGATGGAATTGCATGTCGACGGTCGGGTCGAGCACCGGTTCCGCAATAGTACGCTGACCGGTCATGACGATGACGCGCCACCGCCGAAGTACGCCAATCTCGCCTGCGAAGTCGGCATGCACGGCCGGATCACCGTTTGCGAGCCGCCGACCGTGCTCGCCTACACCTGGGGCGAGGCCGATGGCGAGTTCTCGGAAGTGCGCTTCGACCTGAGTCCGGTTGGCGATCAGGTGCGCCTGCGGGTCGAGCACCGTCGGTTGTGCGCGGGCGAGCAGATGCTCAGTGTCGCCGCCGGCTGGCACACCCATCTGGATATTCTCGTCGATCGTTTGGGCGGACATGCGCCGGCGCCGTTCTGGAGCACGCACAGCCGTCTCGAAGCCGACTACGAGCAACGGCTGTAGTCTGGCCAGCGAGCGCTGTGCAGCGCTGCGCAAGCTTCGGTCGAATCGAGCCGATTCGACTCGGCCGAAGTCCAGGCGCTTACAGCGCGTTGCCGGCGGCGTGGCCGGAGGCCCAGGCCCATTGGAAGTTGTAGCCGCCGAGCCAGCCGGTGACGTCGACCACTTCCCCGATGAAATACAGCCCCGGCACGCTGCGCGACGCCATCGTCGTCGAGTTCAGCGCGCGGGTATCGACCCCGCCGAGCGTGACCTCGGC
>CAZFUH010000184.1:0-8401 GCA_964522235.1 uncultured Rhodanobacteraceae bacterium | reverse complement strand
CTCATGCGCCGGAACACGGACGGTTCCTGCGGCAGATAGCCGATGCCCCGGCGAGCCCGTTCGTGCATCGGCAGCCGGGTTATTTCATCGCCATCGAGGAATATCTGCCCGTCATCGGTCGGAACCAGACCGACGATCATGTAGAAACACGTGGTTTTTCCGGCGCCGTTCGGCCCCAGCAGGCCGACCACCTCGCCCTCGGCGATGTGCATGGCGAAGTCGCGGACCACCTCGCGCGCCTTGTAGCGCTTGCGTAGACCTTGCGCGCGCAGCATCAGGGTGTGTCGCCGCCGCTGGTCCTGGCCGGTGGCGGGATGACGAAGCGGACGCGGCCATCTTCGCCGCCCCCCCCCTGCCCCTGGATGCGGCCCTGGGCGATGTTGTAGATGACCCGTTCACCAGTCAAGGTGCCGCGTGGATCGTCGATGCGGACGCCGCCGGTCAACACCACGGTGTCGCCAGCCCGGTCATAGTCGATTCGCCGCGCGCGCGCGCGCATATGACCGCCGGCGTTGTCCAGGGCCTGTTCCATGCGCGCTGGCGTCCCTTCGAGAACGACCCGGTTCACCTCCTGGTTGTTGCCCGATTGATGCACCTCGCCGCGCTCAGCCTGGATCAGCAGCGAGCCTTGGCGAATCTCGACCTTGCCGATCAGCTGATGGACACCGGTGCTCAGGTCGCTGTCGGAATTGTCGGCGGCAATGTCCATCGGCTGGTGACGATCGCTTTCAAGTGCGACGACGGCAGTGGGCGCGAACAGGCAGGTGAACAGAAGGGCGGCTGCTGCACGCCACGGCAGCAACAATGACCGATGTCGGCTGCCGGATGCGACGGCGGTGCGCAGCCGGGCCATTCTGATGCCGGGAGGGATTGCCCTGAACGGGTCCGGAAGACAAGGTTTCACGACGCGATCAGCGGGCAGGTGGAGCATGCAGGCGGAATTCATTGAGTTCAATGCGCGATGCGGCGAAATCGGCCCGCAGGCCGGACCCGGTCAGTATAGATCGGCCCTGCACCAGGGTCACAGGCACCTCGGTCTCGACCTGCTGGCGGTCCGGAAACGCGACCAGATGATCGGTGCGAATGTCCAGCGGCCGGGGATCGCCCGGCAAGCTGTGAAAATGAACGCCGCCGCGCAATTCCAGGCGCTCGCCACTGGCCTCGATCCGGCTGTCCGCCGAGCGTGCCTGCCATTGCGGTTCACCCTCACGCATGATCAGCATCATCGGTTGCTGAACCAGAAAGTGGCCATCGCCACTGTGCCGGTCCATTCGCGGCGATTCGACCTCGAGCGACAGTTCACCATTGTCCTTGAATATCCGCAGATGAAAGCTGTCCAGGCTGTATTCGGGACGCAAAGGGCCGACAAACGGCGTTGGCTCCTGCGGCGGTGTGAACAGCCACAGCAGCCATTGACTCAGGCCGGCCAGCACCGCGAGCAGCGTCAAGACAGACCACAGTCGGCGATCAGCCATGACCGTAGCGGGCAGCGATGTCGTCGAGACGGTTCTGTGCGTACAAGATCAGGTCGGCGATCTCACGCACTGCGCCGCCGCCGCCGACCGCGCGGGTCAGGTAGTGGCAGTGTGGGTGCAGCAGCGGGTGGGCATTGGCGACGCCAACCGCCAGTCCTGCGCGCTTGAGCACCGGCAGATCGGGTAGATCGTCGCCGGTATAGGCCGCCTGTTCCGGCGTCAGCCGCAGGGCGCTGAGGATGCGTTGAAAGCAGGCCAGTTTGTCGTCCTGATCCTGGTAGACCAGCTCAATCCCGAGTTCGGCGGCGCGCCGGGTGACGACCGGGCTGAATCGCGCCGACAGGATCGCCACCCGCACGCCGGCGCTGCTGAGCAGTTTCATGCCCAGTCCGTCGTGAACGTGGAAGCTCTTCAGCTCGCGGGTATCGTCGCTGAACCAGAGCCGGCCGTCGGTGAACACGCCGTCGATATCGAACACCGCCAGCCGGATCTTGGCGGCTCGGTTGATGACACGTTCCGATGTCTGTTCCAGTTGTGGCCACATGCTTGCGACGTGTCTCCGAGACGAATGGGCGGACTTTGCCGACGGCCGCCTGAGCGGCACCGGAATCGCTATCCCGCATTGGACGCGAATGGCGCCGGCGCTGCAAGCCCAGGTCGGGCCATCGCCCACGCTAGTAGCCTGATCCGTCCCGACGCGCGCTGGTGCCGCGGTCTCGGCGGTTCGGAAGGCACAGCCTCAGACCACGCGGGCGCGGAGCAGATCGTGGATATTCAAGGCGCCGACCACGGTGCCGTCATCCTCGACCACCAGCAGGGCATGAATCTTGAAGTCTTCCATGAGCCGTGCGGCCTCGACCGCAAGACGTTGCGGGCCGATGGTCTTCGCCGCCGTCGTCATCAGCGCCCGGACCGGTGTCTGCCGAAGATCGATCTTGGTGTCGTCCAGTGTGCGGCGCAGGTCACCATCGGTGAACACGCCGAGCAGCCGCCCGGCTTCGTCGACGATGCCGGTCATGCCCAGTCCACGACGGCTCATTTCAACCAGGGCGTCGGCCAGGCTTGCATCCGGTCCAACCGTCGGTATCTTCGCGCCGGTATGCATGATGTCGCTGATCCGCAGCAACAGACGCCGGCCCAGGCTGCCGGCGGGATGCGAGCGCGCAAAGTCCTCGGCGGTAAAGCCGCGCGCTTCGAGCAGGGCAACGGCCAGCGCATCACCCATGACCAGGGCCGCGGTGGTGCTCGCCGTCGGCGCCAGGCCAAGCGGGCAGGCCTCTTCGGGGACACTGATGTCCAGATGTACGTCGCTGAGCCGTGCCAGTGACGAGGTTTCGTTGCCGGTCATTGCGATCAGACGGTTGCCCTGACGCCGAAGCACCGGCACGATGGTCAGCAGCTCTTCGGTCTCACCGGAATAGGAGATCGAGACCACGACATCGGTGTCGGTGATCATGCCCAGGTCACCGTGGCTGGCCTCGCCCGGATGGACGAAGAACGACGGTGTCCCGGTCGAGGCCAGGGTTGCGGCGATCTTGCGGCCGACGTGGCCGGACTTGCCCATGCCGGTGACGACGATCCGGCCCTCGCACGCCAGCATCCGTTCGCAGGCGAGGTGAAAACCACCGTTGATGCGCTCGGCCAAGGCGGTCAGGGCGGCGATCTCGATCTCGATCACGCGCCGACCGGATCGACACAGTGATGCCGCGTCGGTGCGAATGGGCGGCACGGGCGTGAACGCGGCAGTTGGACGAAGATCCATGGTCGGTCGAACTCGGTGAAAGGGCGCTGCCGAAGTTCAGGCAAGCTGCTATTGTAGCCGGATGCAATCACGATTCCTTATCCGTTGACCCGCATGGATGCTGAACAGATACGAGGTCTGATCCAGACCGCCCTGCCCGATGCTGAAGTCCGGGTTGCCGGTGACGACGGCGTTCATTTCGAAGCCGAGGTCGTCAGCCCCGCCTTCGTCGGACGACGGCCGATCGAACGCCATCGCATGGTCTACGCCGCCCTGGGCGAACTGATGGGCGGCGCGATCCACGCGCTGGCGATCAAGGCCTGGACGCCGGAAGAGCGGACGAACGCCGCTTCCGGTCCCTGATCCGATCCCGCGGTGGCCTGGCAGCTGCTGCGATCCTGCCCCGATCCAAACGAGAGTCCATGGCCAAGATCCAGATTGCCGGCGGAGTTCCGCTCAACGGCGAAGTCACCGTGTCCGGCGCCAAGAACGCCGTGTTGCCGATACTGGCTGCGACCTTGCTCGCCGACGAGCCGATCACCCTGGCCAACGTACCGCATTTGCGGGATGTCACGACCATGGTCGAGCTGCTCGGTCGCATGGGCATGGATTTCGTGATCGGCGATCGCATGCGTATCCAGGCCGATCCGCGCGGTGTCAACAACCACGTCGCACCATATGACCTGGTGCGCACGATGCGCGCCTCGATCCTGGTCCTGGGTCCACTATTGGCGCGCTTCGGCGAAGCCGAGGTATCGTTGCCGGGCGGTTGCGCAATCGGCTCGCGACCGGTCGATGAGCACATCAAGGGGCTGGCCCGGCTGGGCGCGCGGATCGAGGTCGAGGGTGGTTACATCAAGGCCCGCTGCGAGCGCCTGAGCGGTGCCCGTGTGGTCATGGACGTGGTCAGCGTCACCGCGACCGAGAATATCCTGATGGCGGCCTGCCTGGCGCGCGGCACGACCCGGATCGAGAATGCGGCCCAGGAGCCCGAAGTGGGCGATCTCGCGCACTGTCTGCAGCGCATGGGCGCGCAGATCGACGGCATCGGCACCTCCAATCTGACCGTCCAGGGCGTCGAACGCCTGGGCGGTTGCGACTACACCGTGCTGCCGGACCGGATCGAAACCGGCACGTTTCTGGTCGCCGGCGCGATCACCCGCGGCAAGGTGCTGATGCGGCAGGCGCGACCGGATACCTTGGACGCCGTGCTGGTCAAGCTCGAGGAGGCCGGTGCCCAGATCGATACCGGTCCGGACTGGATCGGCTTGGACATGGGCGGTCGTCGAGCGCGTGCGGTGGACATCAACACCGCGCCGCATCCGGCATTTCCGACCGACATGCAGGCGCAGTTCACCGCCTTGAACGCCGCCGCCGAAGGCGTCGGCGTGATCACCGAGAACGTGTTTGAAAACCGCTTCATGCACGTGCACGAGTTGCGGCGGCTCGGTGCCGACATTCGCCTGGAGGGCAACACGGCGATCGTTCGCGGCGTCGAGCACCTCAGCGCGGCGCCGTTGATGGCGACCGACCTGCGCGCTTCAGCCTGCCTGCTCCTGGCCGGTCTGGTTGCCGACGGCCAGACCACGGTCGATCGCATCTACCATCTGGATCGCGGCTACGAGAACATCGAGGAAAAGCTCAGTGCCCTCGGCGCGCGCATCCGCCGCATCGCCTGAGGCAAGCGTAAGATCTGGCCCGGGCAGCATCGCCCAGGCGCGCCGAAGCCGTCAGTCCGCTTGAGGCGGTGAGCGGAGTTCCCGGAACGAAGCCGGTTCCGGCAGTCGCGACCCCAGACCGGAGCAAGCCCGGTCAGAGACCGAGCAGCATCCGATGGGGGTTTTCCAGCTGGTTCTTGATGTCGACCAGGAAGGTCACCGCGTCCTTGCCGTCGATGATCCGGTGGTCATAGCTGAGCGCGATGTACATCATCGGCGCCGCGACGATCTGGCCGTTGTCGACGATGGCGCGTTCCTTGATCGCATGCATGCCCAGGATTGCGCTCTGCGGCGGATTCACGATCGGCGTCGACAGCAGTGAGCCGAACACGCCGCCATTGGTGATCGTGAACGTGCCGCCTTGCAGATCCTCCAGCGCCAAGCCGCCTTCTCGCGCCTTCTTGGCATAGTCGGAAATCGCCTTCTCGATCTCGGCGAAGCTCATCGTGTCGGCATCGCGCAGCACCGGCGTCACCAGGCCACGGTCGGTCGATACCGCGATCGAAACATCGGCGTAGTCGTGATAGAGGACATCGTTGCCTTCGGTCGAGGCATTGACCACCGGATGGCGCTTCAGCGCTTCGGCGGCGGCCTTGACGAAGAAACTCATGAAGCCCAGGCGCACACCGTGTGCCTTTTCGAACGCCTCGCCATGCTGCTTGCGCATCTGGCCGACAGCGGCGAGATTGATCTCGTTGAACGAGGTCAGCATCGCGATCGAATTCTTCGATTCCATCATCCGCTCGGCAATGCGCGCGCGCATGCGCGTCATCGCCACCCGGCGTTCGCCGCGAGCGGATGCCGACGGAGCGCTGGGGGTGTCCGCACCCTTGCTGTCGCCGCGGTCCAGGGTTCGCTGCACGTCTTCCTTGATTACCCGACCGCCGCGGCCGCTGCCTTCGACCGTGGCCGGATCCACATCATGCTGGCTGGCGACGCGCTGCGCGGCTGGTGACATCTCGGTCGACCCGCTCTTGGCCGGCGTCGCCGGTTTCGAGTCCGCCGCCTTGGCGTCGCTGCTCTTTTCGTCTTTTCCGCTGCCCTTGGCCGGCGCTTGCGCTTCGGCGGCCGCACCTTCCTCGATCACCGCGATCACTTCCTGACCGGTGACGGTGTCGCCGTCGCCGCGCAGGATTTCCTTCAGCACGCCATCGGCGGGTGCCGGCACCTCGAGCACGACCTTGTCGGTTTCCAGGTCGACCAGGTTCTCGTCGCGCTCGACTCGATCGCCGACCTTCTTGTGCCAGGCGGCGATGGTCGCGTCGGAAACCGACTCGGGCAGGACCGGGACTTTCACTTCGAGGCTCATTCGGGTGCTTCCTGGAAAAGACGGATATACAGGGTTGGGAGGCTTACACCCGCGTCCGCGGGCATCCAGTGTCGTTCACGATCACGCCGTGCTCAATCTTGCCGATGGTCGGTGTGCGCGGCCGTGCGGATTCATGTCGGGCGCCGACTTCGTCGCATCATCGCTCACTCGGCTGTGCCGGTGCCGTCGAAGCGTCCGTTCAACGCCAGCTCGACCAAGGCCGCCTGTTCGGCGACGTGGGTGCTGAAATGCCCGCAAGCCGGTGCTGGCGAGCGGTCGCGACCGGCGTAATACGGTCCGGCGGAGCCGGCCTTGCGGGCGGATTTGCCGCCGGCTTCGGTGGCTTCGGCCAAGCAGTATTCCAGATGATGCCGGATCTGATACCAGGCGCCCTGGTTCATCGGCTCTTCCTGGCACCAGACCAGTTCCTTCATTGCCGGATGCCGCTTGAGTTCGTCGATCAGTTCGGAACGTGGGAACGGGTAGAGCTGCTCGACGCGAACCAGGGCGACATGGTCGATCTCGCACTTGCCTGCCTCTTCCAGCAGGTCGTAGTAGACCTTGCCCGAGCACAGCACGATGCGCTTGACCTTGCCGGCATCAGCGGCGGTCGCGTCCGGGATCAAGGGCTGGAAACCACCCTTGGCGAGATCGTCCATGCTCGACACCGACATCTTGTGCCGCAGCATCGACTTCGGCGTCATCACCACCAGGGGCTTGCGCGCCGTGCGCTGCACCTGGCGGCGCAGCATGTGGAACATCTGTGCCGGCGTGGTCGGCACGCAGACCTGCATGTTGTCGAGCGCGCACAGTTGCAGGAATCGTTCAAGGCGCGCCGAGCTGTGCTCCGGCCCCTGGCCTTCGTAGCCGTGCGGCAGGAACATCACCAGACCGCACAGCCGGCCCCACTTGGCCTCGCCGGAGGACAGGAACTGGTCGATCACGACCTGGGCACCGTTGACGAAGTCGCCGAACTGCGCCTCCCAGATCACCAGGGTGCGCGGATCGGCGGTGGCATAGCCGTATTCGAAGCCGAGTACGGCTTCTTCGGAGAGCACCGAGTCGATGATCTGCACGTCGTCACGGCGCGCAGCGATCTCGGCCAGCGGAATGCGCGCTTGGCCACTGCTCTGCTCGTGTTGGACGGCGTGGCGATGGAAGAAGGTGCCGCGACCGGAGTCCTGTCCGACCAGGCGCAGCTTGTGGCCTTCGTCGATCAGGCTGGCATAGGCCAGGGTTTCGGCGAAGCCCCAATCCAGCGGCAGCTCTCCGGCCGTCATTTTCCGCCGATCCTCGTAGATCTTCTCGACCCGTCCGTGCAGCTTGAACCCTTCGGGCACGGTATTGATGCGCCTGGACAGTTCGAGCAGGGACTTCTTCGCGACCGAGGTCTTGACCTTGCTGTCGAGCTGGCCGTCCAGGTACGGCGACCAGTCGACCGCAAACTGGTCGGGTTGCGGTGGATTGGCCAGCTCGACCGTGACTTCGCCACGATCGAGGCGATCGCGGTAGTCGTCCATCATCGCCTTGGCTTCGTCAGCACCGGCGACACCGCTTTCAGCCAAGGTCCGGGCGTAGCGCTCGCGGGTGCTCTTGTGGGCGCGAATGGTCTGATACATCAGCGGTTGCGTTGCCGCCGGTTCGTCGGCTTCGTTGTGACCGTGGCGGCGGTAGCAGACCAGGTCGATGACGACGTCGCGCTTGAACTGCTGCCGATACTCGAATGCCAGCCGGGCACAGTACGCAACCGCTTCGACGTCGTCACCGTTGACGTGCAGCACCGGCGCATTGACCATCTTCGCGACGTCCGTGCAGTACAGCGTCGAGCGGGCATCGTCCGGTCGGCTGGTGGTGAACCCGACCTGGTTGTTGATCACCACATGCAGGGTGCCGCCGATCGCGAAGCCGCGTGCCTGCGACATGTTGAACAGTTCCATGACCACACCCTGACCGGCGAACGCGGCGTCGCCGTGGATCAGGATCGGCAGCACCTGATTGCGCTCGCTGTCGCCACGCCGGGTCTGGCGCGCGCGCACCGAGCCGGCGATCACCGGGTTGATGATCTCCAGGTGCGACGGGTTGAAGCCCAGGGCGAGATGGATTGCGCCGCTCGCGGTCTGTACGTCGGACGAGAAACCCATGTGGTACTTGACGTCAC
>CAZFUH010000183.1:0-8404 GCA_964522235.1 uncultured Rhodanobacteraceae bacterium | reverse complement strand
AGCGGTAGTGGCTGCCGATCTTCATTGCCATCTTCAGTTTTCGCCGGTCAAGCTGTGGATACGGCAAGGCACTGGAGATGTCATAGAGAGGCGCCAGCCGAACGTGAGCATGGGTGCTGATCAGCAGCGAGTAGTTCCTGGCATGGGCATCGGTGCCACCGATAAGCCAGTTGAAGACCAGCGTGAACAGGAAGTTTTCCCGGTCGACTGGTGGCTGGCTGGAATACTGCTGCAGCACGTCGCCGATCTGCGCCGGCGAAGGCCCGCCTTCGTTCTGATACTTCAGCTGGGGCATCATGCCCAGGGCCTGGCAGAAATCTTCCTGGTGGATGCGCGCCCAGTGTCCGTCGACTGTCTCGTGATACCGGTCGTAGCGAGTGACACAGATCGTGATCTCGTCCTGGAAATGCAGTACCGCCGATTCACAGGCCGACAACCCCAATCTGCGCGCCAGACTCAGGCAGAAGTGTTCGTTTTCTACGTATCCGTCGTAGGCGCCGGTCGGCGGCTTCAGGATGTGCGTTGTCGGAATCCGGCCCTGAGGAATCCCCCAGCGGCCGTCGTTCTGATGAAGCGCGATCTTGGGCTGAGCGCCGGGCAGACTGAACTGGCCAACATCTCCCGGACGGCGTGTCTGGCCGGCATCCTGCCGCACGTGCCACAGTCGCTCCGCCACCGAGGTTTCGTCCAGCCATGCCACGGCATCGTTCTCGCCATCGAGCACGCTTTCAAGCCGGTCCGGCCGCACGAACTGTGCGGCGCCAGCGCAGTCCTCGCCGCAATGGGCCAACAGCGACAGCGGATTGCGAGGCGAGACGCGGAAACGGCTTGCCCAGCGCTGCAGTACATGTTCGTTGTCGGGAAGAAACCCCCACATCACGGCGGCCACCGTTTCGGGGGCATGGTCGCTCGCCACCAACGGCAGACTCAATGACAGAGGGATTGCGTCGCGACTGTTTTTCCATTCGCTGTAGTAGGCAAAACGGGGTTTGCCGTACCTGTCCGCAAACACCCGGCCGGCCAATCGGCCGTTGATCAGCACCAGTAGTGCGGTCATCGCTTGCGTGGCCTCGATCCGCTCGGCGTTGCCTTTCGCTTGGGCGACTTCTTGGTCACCCCTTCGTTGGTGTTTGCTGGCTGCCTCGTTTTGCCTGAAGGTTTCGCACCGGGAGAACTTTTGACGCTGGTACGTGCCGGGCGATCAGATCGCCTTGACTTCTCGAGCTCTGCTAAATGGTCGGCCGCAGTCCTTGGCAATCGGGGCGCTGCCATCTCCGCCAGCCGGTTGGCGGATGCAATCTCTTCAACCAAACGGGCTGCCGCCTTGGCCGTAGCGGATTGAGCCATTGGATCCAATGCCTGCAGGGCCTCGATCTCTTTCAAGTAGTCGGCCGCAGTCCTTGGCAATCGGGGCGCTGCCATCTCCGCCAGTCGGTTGATGGATGCGGCCTCTTCAATCAGACGGGCTGTCGTCGTATCCGTAAGGTATGTGGCAACTTGCCTGGCGGCAGGGCCTCTGTTTCGCTCGACGATGGAATCGATATTCTGAATTGCCGCCTTGGTGCCGATCCGTCGGTCGCCTTCCGAAATGTCCCGCGGGTCGGCGTCTTCCGGGCTCGCTTCCACGATCAACGACAAGCCAAGTACGCGCAGCGCGCGCATTGCCAGCGCCAACTCCGCGCGCGGCTTGCCCTTCTCGATCTCGATTACCCATTGCCGGGTTACGCCCACATGCTTCGCAAGCGTGGCCTGGTCCCAGCCCAGTTCCTTGCGTCGCGATCGGATCGCGAGCCCAAGCTCTTTCGCATTCTGGAGGATCGGCATCGGCTACCCTGAGTCATCGCTCGCTGACATTTCGTCAATGTACGCGATCGGCTACATAAGGTCAAGAAATTGTAAGCGATCAAGTACATTGACAAAATGTCAGCGAACGCAGGCATCGACGAGCAGGCGACGCTCGGCGGCGTGAATGGTCAGTGCCGGCACGATGATAAAGCGAGGCGGGCTGGCCCGACCGTCCACGAGACGCAGCATTTCGCCGATCAGAACGCGTACCCCGAGATCACGCCGTGGGAGATGGAATACCGCGCCAAGCTGACCGAGCTGGCTCTGGCCCGCGAAGTCAGCGCGATCCGACTGCGCGGCTTCATCACCGCCCAAAGCGATGATCCCGACGCCCACACACCTATGCCAACAAGCGCGTGGTCGCCGACCTGACCGCGCGGCAGGGTCGCTCGCCGGACATTGTCGACGTCGACGCACTGCAGGCTGCCGCCCGAGCCCTGCTGATCGAAGACACCCGCCGCCGCGGCGATCGATGCATGGTTGATCCGCGTCGCCTGCGGCGGATTGCCGAGCGTCGACGAGCCCCACTCGGTGGAAGCAGCCGCGAAGCCATCGTGGTTGCAGGGTTGCTCGGCATTCATCGGGCCGGACCGGCCGTGACCCAGGCCATGCGTGCAGGCGGGACACATGATCGACAGGTGATCTGCGTGGCAGCCCGTTGAACCCTCGTCCGTCCTGGCGCCGTATGCCGAGGGTCGGGCTTGCATTCGCGCCCGTGCACCCTCTCTTGCCCAGGACCACCGTCATGACCACCCATCCCCGGCTGCTTGCTGCACTTGCCCTCCTGACGCTGGCGCCGATTGCATCGGCCGCCATCTTCAACGTCACCAGCCCCTTGGACCTTCCCGACCTCAATCCGGGCAATGGCGTATGCAACACCGGACTCAGCGGTGTATGCACGCTGCGCGCGGCGGTCATGGAAGCCAACGCCGTGCCCGGCGCGCACACCATCAACCTGACTCCTGGCGTCGTCTACACCCTGGTCCGAGCCGGGGATGATGCCAACGCCCTCAATGGTGATCTTGACATCACCGGTCCGGTGACCATCCAGTGCCCGGCCTGCAACCCGAACGGCAGCAATCGGCCGGTGGTGAATGCCAACAATGTCGATCGTGCTTTCGACATCTTCGCCAACAACGTCATCCTGCAAGGCTTCGACATCACCGGCGGCCGTCCGCGGCGGCGCCATTCTGATCGGCTACGGCCAAGGCACGGTACAGCTCCGTTCCATGCGCTTCTACGGCAACCAGGGCGATCGGGGATCGGCGATCTACAGCCGCGCAAGTGACCTCCGGATCACCGATTCGGAGTTCTTCGACAACCAGCGACTGGATCCCGATGCTACTTCCGCCTCGGTGATCTTCAGCGGCTCGGATGGAGGACTCACCATCGAGCGCAGCGCGATCTTCCTGAACCTGCTTCCGGAGGCGATTCGAAACGGTGGCATCCACACCTTCGGAAACGGCCATCTCAACGTGTTCAACACGACCATCAGCGGCAACGGGGGAAGCGGTATCCGCGTCGAGGCCTCGGGAGGCAGTCCGGCACTGACCCTGCGCAACACCACGATCGTGGACAACCTGGCGGTCGGTCTAGCCTACGTCAGCGACATCACCAATCAGACTCTTGTCCTGCGCAACAGCATCATCGCCCGCAATCATCAGAGCAACTGTTCCTTTCCCCCAGGACACGCCTTCGATCTCAATGGCCACAACCTCTCCAACACCACGTGCCAACTGGCCGGCGGCGCCAGCAACCTGCCCAATAACGCCAACCCACGGTTGACGCCGCTGAAGCGGCGTGGCGGCCTGACCCATTTGCACTGGCCCCGCATCGACAGCCCGGTACTCAGCGCTGGCTCGACCAGTATCCAGATCGATCAGACCTGTCGGGTCAACGACCAGAACGGCATTCCCCGGCCACAGGGCTTCAACGGGATCGTCCGCTGCGATGTCGGCGCGGCCGAGGTTCCGGATGACGCCATCTTCTTCGATTCGCTGGAGACGCTGTAGCCGATCACCCGATGGAGCCCTGTCGGATCACGACCCGAGGGGCAACCTGGACACCCACCCCGTTCGCGGCTCGCTACCTCAGGATGGTGGGCGTCCAGCTTCCCATCATCCGACCGCTGGTTTTCGCTACCTTCCGCAAATTGTCCCCATCACTATTTCCCCTGACCGGGCCTGTTCAACAACCGGATCAGATCGCGGCCGCGCGCGATCTATCCTTGGCTGTTAGAACTCTCACACATGCTCGACCCAAACTGACATGCCAGGATGGTGCTCGTGAATCGTGCCGAGCGCTTCGGCAAGCATAGCGCCGCTAGTTGGCTCGATGCGCCAAACGAAGTTCGTAACGTCAACGCGAGCCGAGCGGATTGCAGATAGCTCTTGCTCTGAAAGGACATCGGCGTTAACCCAAAGTGAACCGCCCCGGGAACCGTGGAGGCTCCAACTCTTGAGAGAATGGAGCCATGAGCAAGTCCAAGCAATTTTCCCCCGAGGTGCGTGAGCGGGCTGTCCGGATGGTGCAGGAGCACCGGGGCGAGTATCCCTCGATGTGGGCGGCGGTCGAGTCGATTGCGCCGAAGATCGGCTGTGTGCCGCAGACGCTGCTGACGTGGGTGCAGCGGCATGAGGTCGATGCCGGTGTGCGCGATGGCGTCACCACGGCTGACGCCAGGCGCATGAAGGAACTCGAGCGCGAGAACAAGGAACTACGCCGGGCCAACGAGATCCTGAAGCTGGCCAGCGCGTTTTTCGCCCAGGCGGAGCTCGACCGCCGGCTGAAGTCCTGAGGGCCTTCGTCGACACGCACCGGGGCACGTTCGGGGTCGAGCCGATCTGCAGGGCACTGCAGATCGCTCCGTCCGGCTACCGCTTGCACGCAGCACGACAACGCGAGCCGGACCGGCGCCCGGCGAGGGTGCAGCGGGATGACGGCCTGCTGCCGCAGATCCAGCGGGTCTGGCGGACGAACCTGCAGGTCTACGGGGCCGACAAGGTGTGGCGGCAACTGGGCCGGGAAGGCATCGAGGTTGCCCGGTGCACGGTTGAGAGGCTGATGCGCAAGCATGGGCTGCGCGGGGTGGTGCGTGGCAAGGTGGTGCGTACAACCACCAGCGACCGGGACGCGCCGTGCCCACTGGACAAGGTCAATCGGCAGTTCCGCGCCGAGCGACCGAACCAGCTGTGGGTGTCCGACTTCACCTACGTCTCGACATGGCAAGGCTGGCTGTACGTCGCCTTCGTCGTCGACGTCTATGCCCGCCGCATCGTTGGTTGGCGGGTCAGCGATTCGATGCGGACTGACTTCGTGCTGGACGCTCTGGAGCAGGCCCTCTACGCGCGCCAGCCGGAGCGTGACGGCACCCTGGTCCACCACAGCGACCGCGGGTCGCAGTACGTCTCGATCCGCTATGGCGAACGCCTGGCGGAAGCGGGAATCGAACCTTCGGTCGGAAGCCGCGGCGACAGCTACGACAATGCCCTCGCGGAGACGATCAATGGGCTGTACAAAACCGAGCTGATTCATCGCCGGGGTCCGTGGAAGACCAAGGCGGCGGTCGAACTGGCCACGCTGGAATGGGTGGCCTGGTTCAACACGCAGCGGCTACTTGGTCCTATCGGCTATATCCCTCCGGCAGAGGCTGAGGCAAACTACTACCGGCAACTGGCTGAGCAGGCCGTTGCCGAGACGGCATGACTTAAACCCCAAGGCCTCCACGAATGCCGGGGCGGTTCATTCTTGTCCTGCGCGAGCAGGACGATGGTGTTCGATCTGGCGTTGAAGTTGTCGGCCGGATGATGGAATCAAGTCGCAAGCCATGCGACAGTGCTGCGAGAGGGAGACGAGCAGATCCCTGCGATAGAGCAGGCAAGAAGGCCGAGCATCGCTCCGGCGAAGGCAGCCGGACCAATCTCAGGATTCCCTTGTGCAAGCTGACTGGGCTCGCGCATGAAACGCAAAGAAGGCCGCCGAGGAGACAGTCCAGTTGAGCGCGTGTAAAAATAACAAGGAGTTGGGCGGGGTCTGAAGCGATTCGCGTACGCATGCCCAGGGGGCGAAGGAGCCGCTGGTGCTGAATCACCATGTTGTTTGGCCGGTCACAGCGTGCTACCGGCGTTCGCGCGAGACATGGTGCGGTTGACGAGCGCTCACTATTGAGCGTGCTTGACTTGGCTCAAGTGCATTCAGTAGCATCGGATGAGTCTCCGGCTCGGAGCGGTTTCAGAGAGAGAATGAACGCGAAGAGTAGGGGCACACGCGTCCGGTGCGGGCTGGGGCACGCTCCAAGCGCTTAGAGTACCTGCCGTTCTAAATTGCTGTAGCAGGGATCTGGTAGCGCAACAATTATTTCTACCCTGATCGCCTGACAGTCAAAAAATCGTGCTTTGTCCGCGTGGATTGTTTCTTGAAGTACAGGAGAGATTTGATGGATAAGAAAGAAGTGCCGCAAAAGAACGAAATCACATTGGAGGACATCATTTCCGAAGATGTGGTATCTGATGATCCGAATGCCGAGATTGGTGGCAGTACAGCTTGGCTCAATTGCGCAACAGATTGGTGCAATAAGACGACTTTGTCTTGTATGATGAAGTAGTCTCGATCACTTGAGTTGATTCGGGTGAACTGCAAGGGTGCTGGTCTGTGGCCAGCACCCTTTTTGCTTGTGGGGTCTCGTTCCAACCACCTGGAATACTTGGAACGCAATCCAGGGCAGCATGCCCTAATCACGGGCATGATTAACCCGCCATCAGCGGCCAGACGCAGGATATGCTGAGGATGCCCAATCAATCTGAAGCCGTCGAGGATGGCTACGAGCATCGACACTGTGCAGTTTCTGCCGGGTCTTGCGATGAACGAGTTCATCCTTCGCTGCGGGATCGAAGTCAAGTGCTATCGAGCGCTCTACCGGTGTCGCGAGCCAAAGTTTTTCTCTATCTCGCTTGCGACAGGCGTGTCGCTCATGAGTTCTACTCTGCGCGGAGGTGTGCTGCCACAGTGGAGCAACTGGCGGTATAAGACGATCCTGGCTGTGGACTTGTTGGCGGCGGCCCGCGCCTTGGTTCCGCACTTGTCGGTGACTTCTCCGTTCTTCTGCGTCGCTAAGCTGCTTCGGGTATCGCTTCAACACGTTTGTCTCAGCGCTGCAAGTTCTGCGACTGCTTGTTCTGCATTCTTGCGCTCGATCACTATCGTTGCGTACATCACGGCCCAGCCAACGCCGAATACAGATGTGGGGACCGGGGGCTCACGACGTTTCGTGCGGTACATGCACCTTACTGATTGCCATCGAACCTCAGTGAAGGAAGTTGCTCGCCAGCCACAATGAGCGCTCTGGCAAGGCGTGCAGAGCATGATCGCGCGCGCCAATCGCGGTGCCATCTCGCGCAAGCGAAAACGGCGGTTGAAATGATGGGGCGCCTCGACTAGGTAGCGGCGCGCGCACTTGGCCTGTTTGATGGCGCGGTAGGTCCCGCTGATTGCACGCTTGCGGTTGGCAAGGACGATGTGCGCCGTTCACTTCAGTCCCCCCACGACCGCCATTGGTCTCCAGCACCGTGTGTGAATGCCCGACGTCTGCAATTCGATGGAAGCAAGCCAGCCGTCGGTGAAGGCTTCTGCGTCCAGCGCCAATCGCCATTTTTACCCAGTCGTTCAGCGAGTCGTTGTCGAATCCTCTCACCGGCTCGAATGCCGCAAAGACCGGGAGCTCAAGGTTTTGGTCGGTTTCGACGGCGATCCGAAACGGCTGCTTGGTCTGGGAGCCGTGCCCAGGCATGCCACAGGTAAGCTCACCCCTCAGATAGGCGTCATCAATCTGTACGAATCCAGTGAGCTTCCTGGTTTCCTCGCGTTCGGCCATAGCCTGCATGATCTTGTGCCTGAATCGCTAAGCGGTGCGGTAGCATGCGCACCCAGATGCCGGGAGAACTCCAAAGCTGCCAGATTGGTCGAGGTCAACGGCTAGATGCCGGATAGTCAATGCCAGCCGGGTCGATGCCAGCAGGGTGCCACTGATCAAGGTGGTCTGATGCTGGAGGCGCGGCACTGGTACAGGAGTTGGGCGCCGCGCCGGAAGCTCGACCGTTTCCGGTCGTCGCATGCAGGCAGGGCAGCGGAACCCCTTCGGCCAGCGCGGTATGCAGGGGCGCACCGGCACCTTGCCTTGGTCCCCTACTATTGGAGAAACGCAGTCAGGGACAAACCGGGGTGCTGGAACTGGATCAGATTCATGGCCATGAAGCGACTCCAAGGAAACTGGAGGCAGCTTCACGGCTGCGCGTCGGATGCCACGCGACATCCGCACAAAGGTTCGACGCAAAGTAAGTATCCCTCTGCAAAGCCGGGGGCTTTAGTCATGTGAGCCGCTCAAAGCGGCTGGCGGGGACGCTGCCGCGTTCCCTTGATTGGAGCCACCAAAGGTGGCTGGCCTACCGGAGCAGCTGCAACTGCTCCAGCCTCTCGTCTTCCTTCTCCTGATTGCGAATGTACGCCCGGATCACGGCTTCGTCGCGGCCCACCGTCGATACGAAGTAGCCCCGCGCCCAGAAAT
>CAZFUH010000182.1:0-8408 GCA_964522235.1 uncultured Rhodanobacteraceae bacterium | reverse complement strand
GCGCCTTGTCTCGGGACCGAATCCACGGCGCGACAAAGGCACCAAACTTCCGGCGTACTACACTAGCGGCGCGTCAAGCAACGCAATGGTTCGACGCCAGCATTCAGTTCCAGCAATTGCCGATCCATGTCGGCATCGCCCGTCGGCTCGGCAACAGCGCACCCATAATTCATCGAATTCTTCGATGTCCGACGCAAGAAATAGGAATACATTGAGAGGCCAGATTCGAAACGAGGATCATTCACCGCCGGGCGCGATCGACAAGCGCAGTTGAGCGAGCAGATCGGTTGCGTAGGGTGTCAACTCGGAAACGGGACCGAGTTCGTCCAGCGCCAGCAACAGGTGCCGTGCCTGCTGCAAGTCATCCTGTTGATGTCGGCAATGCGCCGTCAGCACCAGTGCCTCGGCGTGGGCCGACAATCGCTGGTCGGGCAGTTCCAGTGCCTGCGGCAGCGGCGAGCAGTCCTCGGGAAGTCGCCCGAGCCGGTGCAGCAGCCGGCCTTGCACCACCCATGGCGTGCTGGCCTGCGCTCCGGCGTAGTAGATGCGCTCACCGCGCGTGTACGGAAGCACGTGCTCGACCAGGTCCAGCGCTGCATCCAGTTCACCCCGGGTTTCCTTGATCAGGGCCAGGAACAACAACGCCCGGATGGCGGTGCGACTGGTCGTGGCTTCGCGGGCCTGAAAAATCTCCAGAGCTTCGGTGATCACTTCGTAGGCGCGTTCGGTATTGCCGGCAAGTTGCTGAATCGCGCCCGTGTTGACCAGGGTGTTGGCGAGCCACAGATGTTGCGGCGGCAGTTTCCGATTGAGGCTCAACGCCGACTCCATGATCTCGGCGGATTCGTGCAGGCGACCTTGATCGCGCAGGACGACCGAAAGATTGACCAGGGCGGAGCTGTTCTGGGGATCCTCCGGGCCATAGATTTCCTCGGCCAGGGTCACCGCCTCGCGCGCCAACTGCTCGCTCTCTTCCAGCCGACCCAAATCATTCAGCACCATCTGATGGGCGTGGACGATCATCGCCCGGCGCGTCCGTGGCAGGTCGGCGCGGTCGCGGGCAGCGAAATAGGCGGGTTCGGTGTATGGCAAGGATTCAGCGGCCCGGCCCAGATTTTTCAGCGCCGCCGTCAGGCGCGGCAACATGCCTGTGCTTTCGGCGGACAGCAGTCCGCCATGTTCGACGAAGATCGCATGGGACGCCTGCATGTGTTCCAGGGCACGTCCATATTCGCCCGTGTTGTAGAGAGCGGTACCGAGGGACAGGGCGATACGCGCTCCCAGCAGCGGGTCGTCCAGCGAGCTTTCGGCAAATTCCGAGTACGCTTTCGATTGTTGAATCAACGAGTCCTGGTACCGACTGGCGTTGTTGTAGGCCAAACCCAAGGCGATCCGGGTGTCGATGACGGTGCGGGGGTCGCCGGTTGCGAGCGCTTCATTCAGCGCCTGCTCCAGAAGTTCTACGGCCTGTTCGCTGTCACCCAATCCGTTGTAGGCACGGCCCATGGTAGTGAGCATCGTCGAGCGCAGCTCCGAACCCAGATCGGATTGCTCGTCGATCGTCACCAGCGCCTGATTGAGCAGTTCCGTAGCGGTCGGGTTCCGGCGTTCGGTCTGGTACGGGTTGGCCTGCCGGAAGACACCGATCAGAAAGTCGCTCACGGCACGGGCCTTGGTCGCTTCCAGGCGGGCCAGATCCCGTTGCTGCCGGTTCTGTTCAGCCTGCCACGCCGTGGTGGTCAACCCGGCAATCAGGAGCAGCAGGGCCAGTGTCGCCAGCGCGGAAACCAGCGCGTGGCGCTGCAGGAAGCGTTTGGTCCGGTAGCGGAATCGGCCTCGCCGAGCCGTTACCGGCTCCTGGCGAAGATGGCGTTGAATGTCGCTGGCCAGTTCGTTGACCGACGCGTAGCGTTGATCTGGATCTTTGCGCAGGGCCTTCAGGACGATGGCATCGAGGTCGCCGCGCAGGCGCGATCGCAGTGCGCTGGGATGGACGCGACGGGCGTTGGCGATGGACTCGGTCGGTTCGCCGCCGGTGCGGGCGACCTGCGAGGGCGGTGCCGGCTCCAGAGTCCGAATGGCGTGTTCGTAGGCGGCCGGTGTCGAGAAGCCGGCGTCGTAGGGACGTCGACCACTGAGCAGTTCGTACAGCAACAGGCCCAAGGCATGGACATCCACCCGGGTGGTGACCGCCTCGCCACGAAGCTGTTCCGGTGCAGCGTACTGGGGCGTAAACAGTCGCGACGCAGTCAGGCTGACGGCGCCGGGCTCGATCAGCTTGGCAATCCCGAAGTCGAGCAGTTTCACTTGGCCACTGTCATCGACCAGGATGTTGGATGGCTTGAGATCGCGATGGACGACCAGGTTCTGGTGCGCGTACTCGACAGCTTCGCAGATCACCAGGAATAGCCGCAGCCGTTGCGCCAAATCCAGGCGCTGAATATCGCAGTGCTCGGTGATCGAGCGCCCGGCCACGTACTCCAGCACTAGATAGGGATTTCCGTCGTCACTGACGCCGCCGTCGAGCAGGCGGGCGATGTGGGCATGATTGAGCTGAGCCAGGATCTGCCGTTCCATCCGAAAGCGCTGTTGCAGTTCCTGCGTGTCCCAGCCGGAGCGGACCAGCTTGATTGCCGCCTCTTGCACATAGGCACCATCGGCGCGCTCTGCCAGATAGACCGCGCCCATGCCGCCGCTGCCGATCTTGCGCAGCAGACGCCAAGCGCCGAGACGGGCCCCGACCCAGGCATCGGCTTCGATCTGGTCGGCCTCTTCGCCGAAGGCGTTCATCAGGTCGGGCGCAAGCTGCGCCATGCCGGCGGTATTCGTCTTCATCTCGCTGCCGTCGGCGGCGAGAAGTTCGCGGACGTCGAGCAACAGCGAGTCATCTCCGGCGCATGCGTCGCGCAGAAAGGCCTCGCGCTCGCTCGGCGGCTGCTCCACCGCCTGATCGAACAAGGCCCGGATGCGCTGCCAGCGCCGACTGTCCATAGGCGTCCTCGGGTTTGCTTGGGTTCGACGGAATTGCCGCCCTACGCGTAGATACGGTGGCGGCGGTTGTCAGAGATCATCCGACGTATCCGCAGGCCATCCGAACTCACCTCAGCCACAGACAAGTCTCGCCAATGGCGGTGCGCACGACTATGGATTTCAATGGTCTGGGGGCAGCTGAGGACGATGCCCGTCAATCCGTCAGACAGTGTCGCCTGAAGTTTGTAGGGTCACTGCCCCATCTCCCTCATTCCTGTCCTTGGGAGTACTTCCGCTCGCGCAATGCGTTGGCCGCATCTTTGATCACGCCGTGCACGATCTGCCGCAGCAGCCGGGCTTCGCCCGCGTGAATGAGCCCGTCCTCGGCGCATTGCTCCAGCAACCCGGCGGCGTGGCGCGTGGCGTCGGCGTGCAGGAGATCAAGTTGCCGCAGAGTGGCCTGTTCTGGAATGCCCAGGTCGGCGCCGAAGGCGATCACATCGATACGCCGTACTTCGCCGAATGTGCGCGCCGCGCCCATGGGGATCACCAATTTCGAGTCGCGCCAGTTCGGAGCGCGGTACACCGAGGTGCTGAGCAGGTCGTAGTGCGGCGCCAGTTCCATGCCGTTTGAGTGCTGCAGGAAGCTCAGGTTCTTCAAATGGGCATCGCCATTGCCGATCAGCAGGTTGAACAGCTGCCAACGCAGCAGGGCCACGCGAGTGGCGGCGGGGCGCCGGCACAGCGCAACCAGATCCGACAAGCGTTGCGCGGTGGCCTGCTGGTACTTGAAGGCACGGTCCAATGACAGCGCCTGGCAGGCGTCGAGCACATGCAGGCGACGCGCGGCCAGGCCTTCGCCCACGCGGTCAAACCGGCGCACGAGGTACACCGGTTCGGGCACGCGGCGCAGCTCGACCAGCGGCACCGGCAGTCCGCATGCCGCGGCCAGGCGCATGCAGAACCATTCATTGATGACGCTGTGCGGGTAGTCCTCCACGCGCTCGTGGTCGGGCTTGAGCAGGTGTGTGGAAGCGGCGCTGCCGACCGGTTCCCACAGCCTTCCGTCCTGTTCGACCACAGCCAGCTTGTGCTGGGCCCCGGCCAGCGACATGCGCTTGGGGGCATGGTGCGAGAGCGGCGAGCGCGGCAAGGCGCGGATCCGGTCAGACAGGTCGTTGTCGGGAAGAGGTTGCAGCGCTGCCGCAGGCAAGGTGTGGCCCGGGACCAACAGGGTGAGGGCGCCGGCCGACTCGGGGCCAAAACGCTGCAGCAGACCGAAGGCATCCGCCGAATCGATCCCGGCGTCCTGGGCCAGCAGCCGCCGCGCATCTTCCTCCGGCAACAGGTTGTCGAAGAACCACTGCACCGGGCGAAGACTGGCGCCATCGACGATTTCGCCGGCAGCGCGGGGAAGCGCCGGCGACAGATCGAGCCCGACTTGCCGCCAGGCCGGGTCGTAGCGGAAGGCCCACAGATTGCCTTGCTCGCGCAACTCGCCAACCCGGCGCTGATCGAGCCAGACCTCCAGCGGTCTTGGCGATTGCGGCATCGACATCAGGAGGCCGCGTGCATGACCGCTTGGGCGCGTGTGGCTGCTTCCGGGGGCACATCCAGATGAACGGCGATGCCCAGTTCGCGCAGCACCGCGAGCACGCGACCCAACTGCACGGTGCCCTTGCCGCGTTCGACATCACCGAGGAAGACGTGGCTGGCATTGATCATCGAGGCCAGGTCGTCCTGGCGCAGGCCCTGGGTCTTGCGCACGGCTCGCACCAGTCGGCCGAGCTCCACGGGCGTATCGATACGAAATTGCATGGCTAGGATCCAAATCTAAAACTTAGCTTAGACTGCACGGTACCGAGAGCCAGTGCAAGGAAAATCTAAGCTAATCTTTAGATTCAGTCGTTAGCGCATCGCGTTCGACTGCAATCTAAGCCGTGATTTAGATTCTTGACCTGCTGGGTCTATGGTCGCCGTTGCCTGCGACCCCTGATGCGCGTGCTCGACTAGCGCACGGCGCTAGCGCGCTGGCGACCGGCAGGCTGCCAAGAGGGCTTTCTAGCGCGTTCGGTCAACCCGTCTGCAAGTTCCAGTGAGCGCGACATCGCCGATAGTGCTCGACCTCGGTCAGACTGTCATGGTATCGCGATGCGCAAACGGTGCTGGGCTGAAATTCTGGGTGGATGCGACCGACGATCAGGTGAGCATGTCGTGAGCAAGTGTGTATTGCCAGATGGCGATCTACATGTCGAATTCGCTGGCTTTGGCTTGAAGGGACAGATCTTTCGGGACAGCCACAAATCAGAAGAGTCTGCCGTTCGTGTCAGAGACGTTTCGATGCGGCAAACGGTGAGCCACTCCGGCTCCGCCTGGCGCAATGCATCGGGTCGAGCTTTACCGGCTTGTCACTTGCGTCGCCAGCCAGCGATCCAGTTGACTGGCGAAGGCCTGGCGATCGCGGGCGTGGAATGCCGCCGGACCGCCGGTCTGGACCCCGGCGCCGCGCAACTCGTCCATGAAATTTCGCACCGAGAGTCGTTCGGCGATCGTGTCGAGGGTGTAGCGCTCGCCGCGCGGATTGACGACATCGACGCACCGTTCCAGCACGCGTGCCGCCAACGGAATGTCCTGCGTAACCACCAGGTCGCCCGGTTGAGCCCGTTCGGCGATCGCATCGTCGGCGACGTCGTAACCGCCCTGCACCTGCAGGGCGCGGATGTATCGGGAGGGTGGCGTGCGCAGCCACTGGTTGGCGACCAGGGTGACCCGGACCTGGGTGCGCTCAGCTGCCCGGAACAGGATTTCCTTGATCGGCCCAGGACAGGCGTCGGCGTCGACCCAGATCTGCGGATCGGCCGAGGCCGAGCCGGTCATTCTGGTGCGTCGGTCGGCACCGGCGCGATCGGTTTCGCCGCCTCGCGTTCGGCGCGCTTCCTGGCTTCCTTCTCGTCTTTCTTCTTCTGCTTGGCCAGTTCGCGCTGGCGCTTGTCGAACGAATAATTGGGCTTGACCATTGCGACTCAATGAGTGGAGGGGCGTCCAGTGTACGAAATCAAGGGCCTTCGCGCGACGAAACAGGCATGAACCCAGGTCGGAGCGCACGTTCTGTGGGCCGGTGTGCGGCTGATCTGGGCTTCGACGGCCTTTCGGAAGCAGCCAAGGGCAAGACAGAGTGCGTCCTAAACAAGTCGGAATGAAGGACTGCGGGTGTAATCTGAAAAAGGTTTTGCTGGGAGTTGGCTTCTGCGAGCGCCTTTCGGACAACATCTCCGGTGCCGATGGGTAGCGTGCCGGCACGATCAAGACCGGCCAGCACTGGCTGTTTCAGGGTCGAGAACGAGAGCAGGACGAACCCTCGAGTACGTCATCGAGAGAGGTTCGCCCATCCGAACAGAATCGCCGCGAAGGCGACGGTGATCAGCAGCAGTGCCGTCAGCAATCGGTATCGGCCAGCAGCGAGATCGGTCTCGTTGTGATGGGCGACCGGCATCAGCGCCGCAAGGAGGTACGACAGCGACAGCATCGGTCCTTGCGGGGCGCTACACGGGCAGTCACGGCTGCTCGAAGCCGTTGCGGAAGATCACGTCGTCGTCGCCGACGATTGCGATCGGTGCACTGAATCGGGAAGTGCCGGCTGGGCTGCCACCGAGCCGCGTGAAGGTCGCGGTCAGGTTGCGGCCCTTGACGAAGCTCGGGTCACTGAGGGTCGTCGAGAACGAGTTCGCACCCGCCGCTACCGCGAGGGTGCCGAGATACCAGCGGCCCTGACCGCCCTCGTCGACGTGGAAGTCGATCTCGCCGGCATCCGGCACCGCGACCAGCGAGCCGGCGACGAAGCCGGTGTCGGCATCGGCCGTGGTCAGCGTTGGTGGATTCGGTGCGCCGGTGCGCTGGATGCCCTGGCCACCGTGGTTCCAGATCGAATTGCGGCGGATGTCGACCCGACCGACCCCGGAGACCAGATGCACGCCATGCACAGGGCCGAATCCGGTGCCGCGAATCACGTTCGCCTGCGCCGCACTGTCACCGATGCGGATCGTCCCTCCGGCCCCGGCGCCGTTGTCGACCCGGACCGCGTCGCCACTGTTCGGTGCCGCCTGGCCATCGGGGCGCTGGCCGATCAGACTGCGCTGCACCGTGATGTTGGCACCGCCGCTGATCACGACGCCGCCCTGGTTGGCGACGATCACGGCGCCCTCGCCGGCGACGCCACCGACGCTGCCCAGGCTGACGTTCTCGAACACCACGCCGGCGCGCGGTAGATCCGGCGGCGAGGTCCCGAAGCAGGAACCGGCACCGTTGCCGACCGTCGTCGTCCCGTTGCTGGCCAGACCGATGTAGGTGCCGCGGACGCTGACCGCACTGCTGTCGCGGGCACGGATGCCTCCCCAACGCTGGCCGCCGATGTGGTTGCGCAGATTGGTGTTGCTTAGCGCGCCACCGATCGTGACCAGGGTGCTGTTGAGGATCTCGATGCCATACGTGCAATTGCCGGCATTGGTGCCGTTCGGACGCACGCCGAGGTAACTGCCGTAGATGGTCGTGTTGATCGCGTTGTTGATCAGGATCGCCGGCTGCCACTGTGGCGAATCGGCGTTCAGGCCCAGGCCGCTGCTGTAGATCTCGACTGGATTGTGGTCGGAACGGCGGATCTCGGTGCCGCTGACGCCCTGCACGAAGATGCCCTGGTTACGCACATTCTCGACCCGCACGCCGCGCACCTGCGCGTTGTCGGCACTGCCTTCAAGCAGGATGCCGCCCCAGAACGCTCGACCACCACCGCCGACGATGTCGATATCGTTGATCACCACCCGGGCACTCGCGCGCAGGCCATAGCCGATGCTGGTCTGCGTGGCGTTGTTCGAGCGGATCACATGACGTACGCCGGCACCAGGCTGGAACAGCTCGATTCGCGCCGGCCGCTGGATGGTCGGCAGCGGATTGGCGACCACGGTGTCGCCGAAGGCACCCGGGCTGTTGTCGATCAGGATGGTGTTGAAGCCGCCGCTGGGGCAGCCGAGGGAATTCACATCGTTGATCGCGCGCGCGAAATTGCCGCTCGGCGTATTGCTGTCGACGAAGAAAGTCTGGCAGGTCTGGGCCAGGACGAAGGCTGGCGCCAGCAGTACGGATACGAGCAAGGTGATTCGGAACATCGGTGATTCCCGGACATGTGATGGCACCGTCGTTGCAGGTGCTGTGCCAGGGTTTCTCGCATGCCGGCGACGCCGTCTCAATTCATTGAATTAACTGAGCTTTATCGGAAAGCTAACGACTGCGCCGGTGGCGCTTGGCCGGTGTTTTCCCGGTACGGGGATGACAGATTTCCCGGCGTGGAGACTAGTGTGATGCGTCGGCAGTTTGGTGCCTTTATCGCGCTGTGGATTCGGTCCCGAGACAAGGCGCGAGGAGGAGTCATAGCAGCGCTATGGCGA
>CAZFUH010000181.1:0-8448 GCA_964522235.1 uncultured Rhodanobacteraceae bacterium | reverse complement strand
GATTTAGGTTCCAGTGGGGCAACCCGTGAGAGTTCGAGTCTCTCCTTTCGCACCACCACATTGATTTCGTCGTTTCGCTCCGCGAAACCGGCCACGAGTCGGGCGCGCGGGCCTTGCCGCAGGACCAGCCATGCAAATCTCGCTTGAAAACACCGGTACCTACGAGCGCAAGCTCACGGTCACCCTTCCCGCCGCCCGCCTCGATGATGCGATCAGGAGCCGGCTGCAACGGCTCAGCCGCGAAGTGCGCCTGAAGGGCTTTCGACCCGGCAAGGTGCCGATGTCGGTGGTCGAAAAGCGCTTCGGCGCCCAGGTTCGCGAAGAAGCGTACGGCGAACTGATTCGAGACAGTTTCGGTGAAGCCGTGGAGCAGGAGAATCTCCGTCCGGCGCTGACGCCACGGATCACTCCGGTGGCCGAAGCAGGCGAGGGCGAACTGGCCTACACCGCCGAGTTCGAGATCATGCCCGAGCTCGACAAGATCGATGTCAGCGGAATTGAGGTCGAACGTGTCGAGTCCGGTGTCGAGGAAGTCGATATCGACCAGATGATCCAGACCCTGCGCGAGCAGCGCCGGACCTGGGAAAACGCCGACAAGGCGGCCGAACCGACCGACATGGTGATGTTCGAGCACAGTGCCCAGACCCCGGATGCGCGAATTCCCGCCGAGGGTGTCGATCGCGCCGGTACGATCATCGGTTCCGGCGCCATGCTGGAGGCGTTCGAAACCGCCCTGGTCGGCATGCGCGTCGACGAACAGAAGAGTTTCGATCTCAATTTTCCGCAGGATTGGCACAACCCGGAATTGGCCGGCAAGAGCGCCCAGGTGACGGTCAAGGTGATCCGGATCCAGGTGCCGCGGCTGCCCGAGGTCGATGACGCCTTTGTTCGCAGCTTCGGCATCCCCGATGGCGACATGGAGCAGTTCCGTCGCGATGTCCGCGCCAACCTGGAGCGCGAGCTGAGCAATGCCTTGTCGGGACGGTTGAAGAACGAGGTCGTCAACAAGCTGCTCGACCTCCATGCCGACCTGGAAGTGCCCAAGGGCATGATCGAAGCCGAAGCACAGGCGATGCACCGTGAAGCCCAGCGTCAGCGCCAGCAGGCGGCCGAACAAGGGCGCCGGTTGCCGCCGGTGCCGCCGGTCGAACAGTTCCACGAGTCGGCGCTGCGCCGGGTACGGGCGTCGATCTTGATCGGCGAGCTGGCGCGCCAGAATGAGCTGCGCCTGGACGCTGGCCGCGTTCAGCAGGCCTTGATCGCGATCGCAACCACCTATGAGGATCCGCAGGAGGTCCTTGAACTGTATCGCGGCAATCCCCAGTTGATGAGTGGACTTCAGCAACGTGTGCTGGAAGATCAGGTCGCCGAATGGGTTGCCGATCGCGCCAAGACCCAGACCCGCAGCCTGGGCTTTGCCGAAGTGATGAAGCCGCAGCCGCAGAACTGACCACCAGCACCAGCAGGAGAACAAGATGGAACGTAGCAGCGTATCGCCGATGGGCCTGAATCTCGTGCCCGTGGTGGTCGAACAAACCTCCCGCGGTGAGCGCGCCTACGACATCTACTCGCGTCTGCTGAAGGAGCGCGTGGTGTTCATGGTCGGTCCGGTCGACGACTACATGGCCAATGTCGTCGTCGCCCAGTTCCTGTTTCTGGAGTCGGAGAATCCGGACAAGGACATCTCCCTGTACATCAATTCGCCCGGCGGCTCGGTGAGCGCCGGTCTGGCGATCTACGACACCATGCAGTTCCTGAAGCCGGACGTCAGCACCATGTGCATCGGTCAGGCCGCGAGCATGGGCGCCTTGTTGCTGACCGCCGGCGCCAAGGGCAAGCGCTACTCATTGCCGCATTCGCGGATCATGATCCACCAGCCCTGGGCCGGCGGCATTTCCGGCCAGGCCAGCGACATCAGCATCCACGCCCAGGAAATCCTCGCCACCCGCGAGCGCCTGAACGAGATCCTGGCCAAGCACACCGGTCAGGACGTGACCACGATCGAGCGCGACACCGATCGCGATCGTTTCATGTCGGCGCAGGTGGCCAAGGACTATGGCCTGATCGACCAGGTTCTGGAGCGTCGACCCGAACCGGTCAACGTCGCTGCAACCTGAGATTCAGCGGCAGGTTGCAAAACCGCCGCGGTCGAAATGGAAATGATCGGCGTGCGCCGCGTTGTAGTCCGGTCCAAGCACCCCATCGAAGTAGCGACAGGCGCCACGATGAAGCTCACGGAGAAATCGCGCGGCATCGGCGTCCGCCGTGCTCGGGTTGCCGTCGTCGACCCCATGCCAATGCTGAAGTACACGCAGGCGGCTGCCATCGGCGAGCACGAATCCGGCGATGTCCAGGGCATCGGCCGTAGCATGTCGGCTGCGTCGCGCGCCTTCACGACTGTAGACGTTGCGGCAGGCATAGGAGCCGAAATGCTCGATGCCGGCAACTGGCTGTTGCAGATGCCGGTGCGCGGCTGCTTGCAGGACATGGCGCTCCCATAGCGCCAACGACAACGCGGCGCGGCAGGACAGCGAGAACGCTTCGCCGACGGCGACGCTGCTGCGTTCGATGCGCACGGCATTTTCGAAGCCGCAACCGGGGCCGGTCTCACGGTCGGGCAGGGCGACAAAGCGCATTTCCGCCTGCGCCAGCACGTGCAGACACTGTTCGGCATCGTTGGAAGCGCGCGCCAGCTTCCAGCCGGTCAGCAGATTGGGCGGATCATCGATCCGCAGCGGCGTCCACGGCTTCCAGTGCTCGGGTATCTGGATCAATCCGGAACGCAGGGCGTAGAGCGCCAGTGCCATCAGCAACAGCAAGAGCAGAAACGGGCGCCACCTGGCAACATGGTTCGACACCGGACCAGCTTAACCCGCATTTCTCGCATCCCACCTGCTGCGGCCGCGTTCATCGAATCATGTCGGCAAGCGTCGGGTTTGCGTGCTCGCGCTGCCGTGGTTCTCAGGGCGATTGCGGTGCCAACCGAACGGGCAGTGGCACATTGCATAGCTCGACCTTGCCGACCGGCTCGATGAACCAGTCTTCATGCCGGTTGCGTCGTGCCTCGACCAGCTGCGCGAACGTCTCGGTGTCGGTGCGCAGTACCTGCAGCGGCAGGCGTTCGGCTTCCGGCAGCTCCGAGGCCAGGCGCAGCGAGCGAATCGGAACACGTTGCTCGGCGTGTTCGTAAAAGCCCAGGTTGCCGGTG
Source organism: uncultured Rhodanobacteraceae bacterium (assembly GCA_964522235.1). Lineage (GTDB taxonomy): Bacteria > Pseudomonadota > Gammaproteobacteria > Xanthomonadales > UBA2363 > Pseudofulvimonas. Next base: position 5,240 of record CAZFUH010000181.1, on the reverse strand, counting down.
CCGCGCGGCAAGGTGGTCAGCAGTTCCATGCCCTGCACGACCCGGCCGACGCTGGTGATGTTGCGATCCAGATGGCGCGGCGCGTGGCCGATGACGATATACAGCTGGCTGCCGTTGCTGGAGTCGGCGGCGAGATCACGACCGGCGCCAACGGTGCCGTAGCAATGCGCCAGCCAGGCTTCGCCTCGAGCGCTTTCACGCGCGGCGGGGAAGCCGTTCGACCAGCCGACTTCGGGTGCATAGACGTCGCCATCGGGCAAGGCGGTGAAGGCGAGTCCAGCGGCTGCGCGCGAGAACTCGGCCGGCAGCTTGGTTTCCGCCCGGCCGAGCGAGCGGCGGGTTTGTTCGTTGTCGGCATCGGGGTCGGCCCATTGCACGACATAGTTCTCCTGTACTCGAACGATCGCCAGACCGTCCCAGTAGCCCTGTCTGGCCAGAATCCGAATGTTCTCGACATGGGCAGGCGCGAATGTCGGCGCCAGCTCGATCACCACCCGACCCTTTTCAAGTTCCAGGTACAAGGTGTTGTCCGGGTCCAGAGCGCGCCAGTCGGTCTGGGCTGCGGCGGCGAGCACGCCGGCCAAGGTCGGTGGCGCCGGAGCCGGTTTCTCTTCACCGGCCCAGACTGGTTGCGCCAGCCAGACGGCGGCTCCTAGGAGCAGGGTTCGTGTCATATCGGGCGTCCGCTAGCCGGTGATCATCCAGTCGCCGAGCTTACACCGAGCCATGGGCCACCGACGGCGCCGGGTGCCCGCCGTCTGTCGCTGCGCGGATCATTCAGTAGTCGGCAGCCGCCTGCGCAGGGCAGCGCAGACCCTCCATGGCGATGCTGATCAGCTGATGCTTGTGCTCCTGGGCGCCGAGCAGCCAGTCGTGGCGGGCGCCGCGCAGGCCGGTCACGGCAATCAACTGGCGCAGGGGCTCTGTTTGGATCAAGTCGCGGGTCGGCGATTCCAGCGCGTCGACGAGTGCCATCGCCAGCATCTGGGTCAAGGCGTCGCCGTAGCCTTGGGCCTGTCGTTGCAGCGATCGCAGACCCTCACGCGACTGCTCGAACTCGCCCTGCGCATGCAAGATCGCGCCATCGAGCAGGCTCAATCGGGCGTTGAGCTTCCAGTCTGCCGGCGACAGCAGCGCGCGCGCGCTCGCCGCCTGCTCGACCGCGAGTGGCCAATCATTCTGGGCCGTGGCGATTTCGGCCAGGCCGATACGAACGCTGGCGAGCATCTGCCAGTAGCCGGCGGCGGCCAAGTCCGGCAGCAGCTCCTGGTAGATCGCCCAGGCCTGATCGGAGCGGCCGGCCCGGATCAGCAACTCGGCAATCGAGAGTTGCAGCAGCCAGCGATCGGGCTTGCTCGGGATCTCGTCGAGACGTTCCAGGGCCGCCGACAACCGAGACCAGGCGGCCGATGCATCACCGCTGTACAGGTCGACCGACGCCAGCCCGGTTTCCGACATCAGCTGGTAGACCGGGGCCTTGGTATCGTTGCAGCCGGCGTATTCGCTACGCGCCAGCGAGGGGTCGCCCTCGGCAAGCAAGACCACGCCCAGCAGGCAGCGATGCATGACCCGAAGCGAGGGGCTTCCGGCCGCCTCGCCGTTGCTGTCGTCGCTGCGCGCAATCGCCGCCTCCAGCGTCTCGCGCGCTCGGGCGAGTTCGCCGAGGCGATAGGCCAGCAGGGCAGAGAACTGGTCGATCCACGATGCCGCCTCACCCTGCATTCCGGCGTCGGCAAGCGTCGCCAGGCCCTGCCGTACCTGATCGAAGTCGCCGATCATGAACGCTTCGTTGATCAAGTCCATGACCAGGCGCTTGCTGGCGAAGCCGTCGTCCAGCACCTCGGCCAGGGTGATCGCCTGTTGCAGCCGCGAACGGTAGGCGTCGATCTCACCGGCACGGAAATGGCGGTAGGCCACTGCATGCAGCGCATCCAGCTCAAGCCGGCGCTGGCCGGCGTTGCGAGCTTGCACCAGCAGGGCGTCCAGGGTATCGCTGGCATCGGCCTGGACACGGGGAATCTCGCCCATGATGCGCGCGCGCAGCGCGTGCATGCTGTCACCAGCAGCTTCGAAGTGTTCGGCGGCACGGTCAAACAGATGCGGCTCGAACACGCCGCGATGCTCGGCCATGTCGGCGTCGGCAAGCGCCAGCGCGGCAAAACCGCGCTCATAGTTCCAACCGGCTTCGGCCGCCAGTATTTCGGCCTGTTGGCCATGGCCGCGGGCGGCAACGGCGTTGCCCAGGGCCAGTTCCACCCGGGCGCTGAGCAGGTAGTAGCTCAAACGCAGCCCGGTCGGTTGACCTTGCCATACGCCCGTGGCCAGTACTTCGCGCGCCTGGCGGGGATGTCCGGCCCGGCTCAACGCGGAAGCCAGCTCGAGCTGCAGGTACCGGCGGTGCGGATAGCGTCGGACCAGTTCGCCATAGGCCTGAGCCGCGGCTTCATGCTCGCCGTCCAAGGCCAGGCGCTGGGCCTGGAACAGGTCCTGTGCCGCTGCCGACAGCGGTGCCAGCAGGCGCTGTGCCGCCAGCAGGTGTTCACGAGCCGGATGAACCCGGCTCAGGACCGCATTGACCCGTCCCAGATGCCAGTGCGCCAGTCCGAACGACGGCGCGTGCTGGATCAGGGTCTGGCCGATTTCAGCGGCCTCGATCCAGTTTCGTGCCACGCTAGCCTTGTACATCCGGTGGTACAGCTCGACGCCGTGGCTATCGACGCGCAAAGCCGGGGGCAGACCGCGAGGCTGCTCCGGTAACAGTCGTGCCAGAGTCTGTACGGCCACGGTGTCGACCAGTTCGGCAATCTGCTCAGTCGCGCCTTCCTGACGTATCCAGCGGGGTTCCAGGCCATCCTTGATCCGCGCTTGGACGTAGATGCGGTCGGCCTGATCGGCGATCCGTCCGGACGACAGCAAAACCAGCGTTGCCGGAACATCGCCACCGTGATCGGAGGCCAGATGCGCCTGATCCAGAAGCAGGACGTCCGGCGTCATCGTCAGTTTCCACTCCAGCCATCCGTGCAGGAGGCTGGTCGCCGACGGTCCGCTGCCGCCTGGGTCATGAATGGAAACCAGGGCGACGGTCGGTGGTGTTTCGACCAGTCGCGTCCGGCTATTGACCACGTTCGCGGTCGCGATGATCGCGACCAGAGCGCCGACTGCGGCGATCGGCCGTGCGATCGAACCGGGGATGTCGCTGATCAGTTGTTTCCACAGCGCCAGCGCCGGGGTCGGCGCGGCGATTGTGGGTTCGACGCTGCGCTGCGGCTCGCCGGCGGTTTCCGCGGACAGGATCTCGATCGCGGTCGGAGGGTCGAACACGTAGCCGCTCTTGGCGACCGTGCGAATCCAGTGTCGCCGTTGCTCCCCCAGGGCCCGACGAAGCATCCAGATGCTTTGCGAGAGGTTGCTGTCCTCGACGACGACGCCGTGCCAGACCCGCTCGAACAGATCGGCGCGGCTATGGAGTACGCCGGGTTCCGAGGTGAACAGCAGCAATAGATCGAACATGCGCTGCGGCAGCTCGACCTGGCCGTCTGGCCGCTGCACACGCCGATAGCGCAAATCCAGGACAACATCGCCCAGGCGCAGCTGCTGCACCTGGGCAGGCCAGTAGGTACTGGTACTGCCGGACATCGCGCCCGCCCTCCGCTCCGCGACGAAAACGCAGCGTAACAAGTGTTACGGGGATGTGGCAACCGGCCCCGAGAGAGACCTTGGCACACGGCCGAAAATGAGGCGCAAGTCTCTGGATCGAAAAGAATTTGAGAAGTATTTGAGGGCGGAGAAGAAGTCTTGGCCTGGGGACAGGGCTACAAACAGGCTCGCGCCTGCTTTGGTTCGCGGCAGTCGTACGGCCGATCGCTTGGTCTGATCGGTGAGGAAGCGGACTACGCCATTGGTATTTCAACCGCAGAACAGGGTGGCGTGCGCCGGCTTTGGCGCCTGGGAGGGACCTCGGGTCCGATGTTGGCTCATGGCCATCGGGAGAGAGAGGATTCATGAACTTCAAAACCACAGTAATGGGGACGCTTCTGGCGGTCGCCGGCATCAGCATGGTTTCGACTCCGGCCCTGGCCGGCAAGCTGGTGTTTGCCGACAAGCCGATCGAAGGTCGCTACATCGTCGTACTGAAGGACGACGCCGCTCGTCTTGCTGACGAAGGTCGTTCCAGCAAACCGGACGTCGCTGAAGTCGCCCAGGACATGACCGCGGCGTACAAGCTCGAGTTTGAGCGCAGCTACAGCCATGTCCTTCGCGGTTTCGTCGTCACGGCATCGGACAAGGCGCTCGAACAGCTGTTGCTGGACGATCGTATTGCCTATATCGAAGAGGATGGCGTGGTCAGCATCAACCAGACCACACAACCGAATGCGACCTGGGGTCTGGATCGCATCGATCAACGCAATAGGCCGTTGAACGGCACCTACATCTACGACACCACGGCGTCGAACGTACGTGCCTACATCATTGACACCGGCATTCGACCCAGCCACAACGAGTTCGGCGGTCGTGTGCTGTCCGGCTACACGGCGATCAATGACGGCAACGGCAGCAACGACTGCAACGGTCACGGCACCCATGTCGCCGGCACCGTCGGCGGCTCGGTCTACGGTGTCGCCAAGGCCGTGCGCCTGCATCCGGTCCGCGTCCTGGCCTGCAACGGCTCCGGCAGCAACTCCGGCGTCATCGCCGGCATGGATTGGGTCACCGCCAACCATGTCAAGCCTGCGGTCGCGAACATGAGCCTGGGCGGCGGCGCCTCGACTGCGACCGATTCCGCAGTGACGCGCATGCGCAACGCCGGCGTCACCGTCGTCGTTGCGGCGGGCAATGACAATCAGAATGCCTGCAACTATTCGCCGGCTCGTTCCTCTTCGGCGATCACCGTGGGTTCGACGACCAGTACTGATGCCCGCTCCAACTTCTCCAACTGGGGCAACTGCGTCAACATCTTCGCACCCGGCTCCAGCATCACTGCCGCCTGGCACACGAGCAATACCGCGACCAACACGATCAGCGGCACGTCGATGGCATCGCCTCATGTTGCCGGTGTCGCAGCCTTGTTCCTGGCTGCAAACCCGAACGCAACGCCGGCCCAGGTGGAGACCGCGATCTACAACAATGCCACGGCAAACGTGGTCGGCAATCCGGGCTCCGGCTCGCCGAACCGGTTCTTGTACTCGCGCTTTGGCGGCGGTGGCGGTCCGGACCCCGATCCCGATCCCGATCCGGATCAG
>CAZFUH010000180.1:7344-8488 GCA_964522235.1 uncultured Rhodanobacteraceae bacterium | reverse complement strand
CTCGGTGCAGCGGTTCGCCACCGCGCGTCCGAACACCACCAGATCGAGCAGCGAATTGGAACCGAGCCGATTGGCGCCGTGGACGCTGACGCAGGCCGCCTCGCCGATCGCGAACAGCCCCGGCACGATCGAGTCCGGATTGCCGTCCTTGAGCTGCACCACCTCGCCGTGGAAGTTGGTCGGGATGCCGCCCATGTTGTAGTGCACGGTCGGCAGCACCGGAATCGGCTCCTTGGTGGTGTCGACGCCGGCAAAGATCTTCGCCGTCTCGGAGATTCCAGGCAGGCGCTCATGGATGACGTCGGCACCGAGATGGGTCAGGTCGAGCAGGATGTGGTCCTTGTGCGGACCGCAGCCGCGGCCCTCGCGGATCTCCAGGGTCATCGAACGGCTGACCATGTCGCGTGGCGCCAGGTCCTTGACGCTTGGCGCATAGCGTTCCATGAAACGTTCGCCGTCGGCATTGCGCAGAATGCCACCCTCACCGCGCACGCCCTCGGTGATCAGGCAGCCGGCGCCGTAGATGCCGGTCGGGTGGAACTGCACGAACTCCATGTCCTGCAAGGCCAGGCCGGCGCGCAGCGCCATGCCGCCGCCGTCGCCGGTACAGGTGTGGGCCGAGGTGGCGCTGAAGTAGGCGCGGCCGTAGCCGCCGGTTGCCAGTACGACACCGTGGGCACGGAACAGGTGCAGCTCGCCGGTGGCCATGTCCAAGGCGAGTACGCCACGACAGGCGCCTTCGTCGTCCATGATCAGGTCGAGCGCGAAATACTCGACGAAAAAGCGCGCATCGTGCGCCAGCGACTGCTGATACAAGGTGTGCAGGATCGCGTGGCCGGTGCGGTCGGCAGCGGCGCAGGTGCGCTGCGCCGGCGGACCTTCACCCATGCGCGTGGTCATGCCGCCAAACGGTCGCTGGTAGATGCGGCCGTCCTCGGTGCGCGAGAACGGCACACCGTAGTGCTCCAGCTCGATGATCGCCGGAATCGCCTCGCGGCACATGTACTCGATCGCGTCCTGATCGCCAAGCCAGTCCGAACCCTTTACGGTATCGAAGAAGTGATAACGCCAATCGTCCTCGCCCATGTTGCCGAGCGCCGCGGCGACACCGCCCTGGGCAGCAACCGTGTGCGAGCGGGTCGGG
>CAZFUH010000180.1:0-7334 GCA_964522235.1 uncultured Rhodanobacteraceae bacterium | reverse complement strand
ACCTTGGTGATGCAGGCGGTGTTGAAGCCCTTCTGGGCCAGACCGAAGGTCGCGCGCAAGCCGGCGCCACCGGCGCCGACGACGATCTGATCGTAGCTGTGCTCCTGGATCTTGTAGGCATCCATGTCGTCAATTTCCAAGCGCGATGCGAATCACCGACAACGCCGCGAGCAGCGCGCCAAGGATCGCAGCAAATTTCACCAGCACCTGCAGCGTGACTTCCAGCCAGCGGGTGTGGACGTAATCTTCGATCACTACCTGCAGGCCCAACTGGGCGTGCCAGAAGGTGGCGGCAATGAAGGCGATCATCAAGGTACAGGTCAGCGGCTCGGCCAGACGCGCCCGGACCACGAACGCATCCTGGCCGATCAGGCCCAGGATCAGAATCACGAACCAGATCACCAGCGGCACCAGCGCGATTGCGGTCAGCCGCTGCGCCCAGAAATGGCCAGTGCCGTTGTTCGCCGAACCCAGGCCCTTGACCCGCTTCAGCGGCGTGCGCAACTGCTTCGAGCGCGCATTCATGCCAGACCCCCGCGCGCACACCACCAGACCAGGGCGGTCAGCACGACGGTGCCGACGACGACGATCCAGCCGGTCGCCTGGGTTTGCGGAATCTCGTAGCCCCAGCCGGCGTCCCAGGCCAGGTGGCGGATGCCGTTGAGCAGATGGAACATCATCGCCGCGGTCCAGCCGATCAGGACTATCAGCCCCAGTGGCGACGCGACACATTCGCTGAAGCGCTCATAGGCACCGCCGCCGCGCGCCAGCGCCATCAGCCACCAGACCAGCAGGCCGGTACCAAGCGCGAGAAACACGCCACTGGCGCGGTGCAGAATCGACAAGGCCATCGACAGCGGCCAACGATAAACCTGTAGATGCGGCGACAACGGCCGATCACGCATGGGCATTGCTCTCCGTCCTGGCAAGCTCACCCGGCGGCGATGCCGGTGGGCGGTTGGTCAAAAATCGATACAGCGACCGTTTTTTTCCCAGTCGCCGTAGCGCGTTGGCTCAGGCCCGCTGCGACCGCCGATCTCCGTCGGCCGCGTATCGTCGGCTGGCGGCTGGGCCGGCACATCGGGCGGGGTCGGCGTGGATTGCGGATCGGGCATCAGACCTGACTCAAAGCCCTTGAAGGGTAATGGCAGCGTGCCACCCCGGCAAGTTGTGCGATGCGTCAATTCCGTGTGACCATCGTCGAACCATGCCCGTACGACTGCCCCCAAGCCAGCTGCTAGAACTGCGCGGCGCCGATGCCCTCGCCTTTGCGCAAGCCCAGTTCATCAACGACATCAAGTCCTTGCCGGCCGGCACCTGGCACTGGAGCGGCTGGCTTTCGGCCAAGGGGCGGCTGGTCGCGTTCTTCGCCGTGGTCCGCGATGGCGACGAGCGATTGCTGTTGTGGCTGCCCGCCGGTGGTGCCGAGGACTTGCGCGAACGCCTGCAACGCTACGTGTTCCGCAGCAAGCTGAGCCTGCGCGTAGCCGAAGACTGGACTGCGCTGGGCATGTTCGGCCCGATGCCGGACACCCTCGCCGACGCACTGAGCCTCGATCTGCCACCGGATCAGGGCGATTCGCGGCACCTGCTGCTGGTGCCGGAAACCGTCGCCGCCTCGATCGCCGACGACGACGCCCAGGCGCGCAGCCGCTGGCGTCTGGCCGACCTGCGTCTGGGCCTGCCCTATGTCGCCGCCGGTGCCGACAACAGCGAACAGTTCGTGCCGCAGTGGCTGTCGCTGGAACGCCTGTCGGCGTTCAGCCTGAGCAAAGGCTGCTACCCAGGCCAGGAAATCGTTGCCCGCATGCACTACCTGGGTCAGAGCAAGCGCGCCGCCTATCGCCTGGCCGGGGAAGGCCCGGCGCCAACGACGATGGCCAAGGTGCTCGACGGCGAAGGCAAGGCAATCGGTGAAATTGCCTGGGCGCAGACCGACGCTGCCGGCTGGGAAGCCCTGGCGGTGTTGAGCGCCGACAAGGCGACAACTGTTGCTGCAATTGAAGGTGGCTCGGCTGCTCGTCTCGTGACCTGATCCGGTCAACCTTCCGTCTCCCGGTTTATTTCAGTTCTGGTTGCTCCAATTCGGCGACCGTCGGACCGCTTGGCCGGCGGTCAGCCCCGGCGCCGAGCAAGCTCGGCGCTACACGAGATGGTATCGGCCGGAGGCCCCGCCGCAGCCGCGAAAGCCGCCGCGCGCTGAATCCACTCGCGTTCGCGGTACCGGCACCCTTGTCGTGCGCCCTGCCCGGCCCCATACTGATCACGTACCAAACGGGGGCGACCTGGCTTCGACGGGGGTCGCAACATCGCTTGGCGCATGCCGAGGTCGTCACTCACCTCGTTAATCAAGTGGCAAACTTATAGTTGCCAACGACGACAACTACGCACTGGCCGCTTAAGGCCTAAGCCCCGGACCCACTCGTGCCTGTGCCTGTGGAGTCTGGGTCACTGTCACAGGACCGCCCGCCACTGCCGCCTGCCGGTAGCGGGTTAAAAAAAGTGGGCTGGCCCTCCGGTGCGCTTTGTGCGCCGTGTTGCCAGAGGGCGAGATCAAACGGCGCACTAAGCATGTAGTGCTGAGGATCGAGTGCTTCCGGACGCGGGTTCGATTCCCGCCGCCTCCACCAATTGAACGTCCAACGACGTACCAAGAAGGCCAGAATCCCCAATGAAAACAGGGTTCTGGCCTTTTTTCTTGTCCAGCCCCGTCCGCCCATCCACGCCAGAAGCGTCTTCGATCGACTTCAGTCCCATGCGAACGCGGTCACGGCTCCGGCGGCTGTAGATCGGCAAGGATTCGAGCTTCCTGCGCACTTCCTCGCTATCGGGCCAGTACACGACTGCATCCAGACCAACTGCCCGATGCGCTGCGCGTCGCCGTCGACGCCGGCATCCTTGCGCACGATGTCCAGGATGGATTGGAGGCTGGCGCTGATCGACATGGCTGTTATCCGTTGAATGCTGCAAGGGTGTCCAGGCGCGCGAAGATGAGTTCCTCGCGCTGGCGGTTGTTACGTGCCGTGGTCTGCACGGCGTACTCAAAATCCCGGTGGCGCAGCAGCTCGCCGATGCCAGCGGCGATATCGGCACGCAGGGCTGCTGGCGCCCGGCCCACTTCTTCGCCCAGACTGGCGCGGCCGTCGACGACGTTCAGGATGTCCTCGATGTCGCGGCTGGCCAGTGGGTCGTTGTTGCCTCGGCCCCGGTACGCTTCCAGCTTGGTGCCGAGGAAATAGGCCGGCGCCACGACGCGAATTTCGGTTCCGGCAGGCAAGGTGTGGTGGTCGGCCTCGCGCAGCGCATCGGCATACCAGCGATTGCTGAAGCCCAGGATGCCCGCATCGTCCGGCATGAAATCGACGATGAGATCGTCCCCGGCGCCATCGCGAAGGCGGGTGCGGCAGATCACCTCGTCCTCTGGCGAGGATCGGAAGCCCTTGCCGGCCAGCACCTGCTGCAGGTGGTACCACTTGCCGAGGCTGATGACATGGACGATGAGGTCCACGTCATCGGTGAAACGCACGGATTCGCGGCTGACCTCGTCGGTGATCAGCAATCCAGTGGTGCATCCGCCCACGAAGGCGACTTCCGGCAACAGGTCCGGGCCGAGGGCATCAGCCACGCGCTGCAGCATTGCCTGCTGGAGGCGCCAGTCTTCCTGCACCGACATCAGTGCGGTTCCCGCAGGTATTGCGCCAGCAGCTTTCCGGCCAGTGCGGATTCGCGCTCCTGTCCCAAGCGGACGGAATCCGCCAGCGCAAGCATGGCGTACAGCTCCGCGTCGCGTCGCACCGCCCGCGGCACGCTCTTGTACAAGGGCTCCACGCGCTGGCCCTGCACACTACCGTTGCCGTCTTCCCATACGTGGATGTGTTCGCCCGCCGACATCAGGCGTCCTGCCAACACGGGTGCGGCGTGTGCCGTGGGAATACCGCGCACCAATGGGCCAGGGCGAGCCGGAAACACGTACTTCAATCCGTTCATCACAAATCCCAGCAGCGCGCGCGTATTGGTGCGCGGCGTGCCGGTGCCACGTTCGGGCTTGGCCAGCCCCACGTCCATGCAACGCCGGAGCGAATGGCTTACTTCGGACTTGCTGATACCCGTGGACTCCTCCAAGCCACGCATGGAGAAGGTATCCTCACCGACGGGCACGGGGAAATCCGCCTCCTCCGTTGGCGAGTTCGCCCAGCCACGCCAGTCGTCGGGAATCCCCAGGGCGGCACGATTGGCGGCCACCGCGGTCGCTTGTCGGCGCTCCAGGCTGACCAGTTTCAGCAGCAGCAGGATGTCTTGACTTTTCATATCTGCCGGACCTCGGTCGTCCCTTGTCCTGAAACACAGGACAAGCATATCCCAAAAGCGTGGTCAGGCAACGTCGGCGGGCTCGAGATACAGCTGACTTTCCAGATCCGTCACCGCCTTCTGCTGCCCCGTCCCCCCAATGAAAACAGGGTCCTGGCTTTCTTTCTGGGGCGCCGACGCTAGGTGACGAACCAGTCCCCAGTCAGGACGGCTGCTGCGGCAGCCGTCCGTGCGAAGAGGCCGATCCCCGAGGTGACTGGTCGCCTCAATCTTCGAAGCCGTCGGCAAAGATCAGGTCGTTGTCGGGTTGCTCGACCACCGTCATGCAGGCCGAGAACTCCGAGGTGTCGCCGCCACTGCTGGTGGCGGTGACGGTGACGGTGTCGCCGATCGCAACTTCCGCTTCCGGCAGCCAGACCGTGAACGGCGCAGTGCAGTTGAAGTCGGTACAGGCGAAGCAGAGCGGACCGCCTGGGCAGTAGGGCTGGTTCTCGATGGTGAGAAACGCGGCGGCAACCGGCGTTATGCCCTCGCCGTAGCCGTTGGCGTCGCAACTGTCGCCGGCGAAGACTTCGAGCCGGTATGGCCCGCCGAAAGTGGAGCGCAGCGTGCCGGTGACCCGGATCGGCCGGCCGACCGGAACGAAGCCGCTGGTCCGGCGTTCGGCACTGCTCAGGATGGGATAGTTCTGGTCGCGGTTGGCAGCGCAGCCCAGGTCCGGATCACAGAGTACCGGGTCGGGGGTGTTGGTGCCGACGCCGTTGACGTTGAGGTCGATACCGAGGGCCGAATTGCGGCCGATGCGGTTGCCGGTGATCCTGTTGCGACCCCCCGCGGTCGGCATGATGCGCACGCCGTCATCGCCGTTGCGGCCGATGTTGTTGTCCGGGCCGATCACGTTGTCGTGGGCGTCGGATTGCACCATAACGCCCATGCGGCCATTGCCGGCTGCGGAACCAAAGAAGTCGACGCCGCCACCGATGTGGTTGTCTTCGATCCGGTTGCCTTCGGCATTGGCGGTGGTCAACAATATGCCGTCGATGGTGTTGCGGCCAATTCGGTTGCCGCGAATCAGGTTGTAGCCACCACTGATGCGGAGACCGGTACCGTTGCCGAGATCGCCACTGCCGTTCTTGTCGACGCCGATCAGGTTGTTGAGCACGCTGTTGTCGTCGCCGCCCAGTCCCAGGAAGGTGGTGATCAGCACGCCAACGTCGCTGGAGTCGCCGATCAGGTTGCGGTAGGCGAGACTGGTACCGCCAATGATGGTGTCGCCGCCACCGATCAGGGCGATGCCCTGCATATTGCCGGAAAGAACCGGTCCTGATTCGCCGATCCGGCCGCCGAACTGGTTGCCGTAGATGGTATGGCCCGATCCAAAAGCCAGGGCGATGGCGAGGTCGAAGCCCTGGAAGGCAAGTCCGCTCACCGAGATCCGGCCGCTGCCGATGGTCCCCATGGCCTCGATGCCGATACCACCGTTGCCGCTGAGCACCACGCACGGAACGGCGTTGAAGCCGTTCTCGCTGGTGTTGAGCACGGAACCCGGCTGCGACCAGCCGTTGAAGCTCACGCCGTCGCGAACCTGCAGCGCACCCGACAGCGAAATCGTTCGCGGACAGCTGCCCGAAATATTGAAGTCGATCCGGTTGAAGCCGCTCTCGGCATTGGCATTGGCCAGTGCCTGCACCAGCGAACCGGCGCCAGAGGCATTGGTGTTGGTGACCACATAGACGCCAGTGCCGTCGATGGGGGATTCCAGGGCGCCGATGTCGACGTTCGCACCGATGACCCGGTCCGATCCGGCATGGTCGGTCGCCGGCAGACCGTCGGGTACGATTGACGTACCGGCGTTGATCATCGGCGAGCCGGCAACGGGCACATAGTTGACATCGAGCTGCGGCGTCGCGGAGACATTGCCGCCAGAGCCGGACAGCTGGAATGCCCCGCCCGAATAGCTGATGCCGTCGAAACGGCTATGGCGTACGAAGATGTGCGCCTCCGAAGAAATGTCGTTCCCCGCGGGACGGTGGAAGATGCTGTTGTAGAGATAGGCAGCGCCCTGCCGGCCATCGTCGAGGCTGGCCAGATCCATCCGACCGTTGGCCACGGTCGAATTGATCATGGTCAGTTTCGAGGCAGAGTCGTAGGTGTCGTCGTTGTAGGCCAGGTAGATGCCGACGCCGGTGTCACCGGGATAGCCGGAACCGCTGGTGGCGATGCTGTTCGTGAACAGCGAATTTTCGATCAGCACGTTGTGACACCAGGCGACTCCTTCAAACATCGCCTGGTTCACCCGTACCCGGAGCAGCTTGAATGTACGGCGCTGGGATGGGCAGGCACTGAGCACCGGACTGAACATCTCCAGCGGGCTGCCCTGGAAGGTGAGGCCGGCGATGCTGGCGTGTCCGGTGCTTGTGCGGATGCGCAACGCGGACTGGTTGCTGCTGGTGATCGTGGTCGCACCCGGAGTCAGCGAATAGCTGGTGCATCCGGCGTTGTAGCCGCCGCGGATGGTCAGCCGCCCAATCGGGATGATGTATTCCAGTTCCGGGTTGTAGACCAGGTTCGTGCTCAGGTTGTAGGTGCCAGACTGAACCTTGATCAGGCTGTCGTCGAGATCGACCTCTGCCTGATCGAGCGCGGACTGCAAGCTCGCGGGACTGCTGACGCAGTATTCGGTATCGGCCAGTGCAGTCGAGGCAAGGGCCGCCGTAAGGAACAACACAAGCAAGCGCAAGATCATGATCGTCTCCGGGTTGGTGTCCTGCGCTGATCCACGAGGATCGGGGTCGACAGGGGCCAGGCTCTCGAAGCGGCGCCCATCGCCCTGCGGGCGGTGTGCTGCGATTGCCGTGGTCGAACGGATGCGGCCCAGTCGGCCAGGTCGCGGTCGGGCAGTGCCGACCGCGACCGTCCGCACGTGCGCGGATGGTGCCGCCGCGCCTCGCGGCTCGGCGGCACGGCGGGTTAGTGTGGTGCGTCGGCAGTTTGGTGCCTTTATCGCGCCGTGGATTCGGTCCCGA
>CAZFUH010000179.1:0-8547 GCA_964522235.1 uncultured Rhodanobacteraceae bacterium | reverse complement strand
TCGCGCGGAACTTCCGCTGCGCCTGCCAGATGTCGTGATCGCCTTGCATGGCATAGGTCTGTTCGAGCATCCGAATGCGTATGCCGGCCAGCTGGGCGACCGTCATTGGCGATACCGTTTCGCTTTTCGGCAAGTCTGCAGGAGGGCTTCTGAACTCGCGCTCGGTCAGGCAGGTTGCTGGCTTGTCTCGAGCCAGGCATCGACGCGGTGCTCGACGCCGTCATCGCGCAGCGTGATCACGAAGTCGTCGTGGTCGACACCATCGACGGTCAGGCGGCGCCCGGCGCCAGCCTGCTGGTGGACGTAGATTCGATACACGCTTTGGCCGTAGCGGTAGTCGAGCTGGTACTCCGGCCACTCGGCGGGAATGCACGGCCGCAGGTGCAGATGCTCGCCGCGGCGTTGCAGGCCCAGCAGGGACTCGACGATCAGCTGGTACATCCAGCCGGCTGAGCCGGTATACCAGGACCAGCCGCCGCGGCCGACGTGTGGAGCGACGGCGTAGACATCGGCAGCGACGACATAGGGTTCGACCTTGTACGTGGCGATGGCCTCGGCGCTGCGACCATGGTTGACGGGGTTGATCAGGCGCAGCAGCTGCCAGGCCCGACTGCTGTCGCCGCGCTGAGCGTAGGCCATCGTCGCCCAGATCGCTGCGTGCGTGTACTGGCCGCCGTTCTCGCGCACGCCGGGCACGTAGCCGCGGATGTAGCCGGGATCCTGGGCGATCTGGTCAAAGGGTGGGTCGAGCAACTGGATCAGTCCGGCATCGGCCCGGACCAGGCGCTGGTACAGCGAATCCAGTGCCAGTCGGCTGCGTTCCGGGTCGCCGGCGCCCGAAAGCACCGACCAGCTCTGTGCGATCGAGTCGATCGTGCATTCCTCGCTCTGCGCCGAACCGAGCGGAGTGCCGTCGTCGAACCAGGCGCGACGGTACCAGGCGCCATCCCAGGCGTGTGCTTCCAGATTGCTGCGCAGGGTTTCTGCCGCGCTCCGGCACAACTCGGCGGTCGGGTGATCTTCGCGGCTACCGGCAATGGCAGCGAAGCGTTGCAGATTTGCGAACAGGAAGAAGCCGAGCCAGACGCTTTCGCCGCGGCCATCTTCGCCGACCCGGTTCATGCCGTCGTTCCAGTCGCCGGTGAGAATCAACGGCAGGCCGCGCTCGCCGAGCAGACTCAGGGCGCGCTGCAGCGCGCGCAGGCAGTGCTGGTACAGGCTTTGGCGCAGACCGGAGCGGGTCGGCAGATCGTAGTAGGACTCCTCGTCAGGATTGACCGGGCGACCCTCGACATAGCCCGCCGCCTCGTCGAGCACGCCGGCATCGCCGGTCACCTCGACATAGTGGGCGGTGACGAACGGCAGCCACAGGTAGTCGTCCGAGCAGCGTGTGCGCACGCCGCGGCCCAAGGGCGGATGCCACCAATGCAGCACGTCGCCCTCGGGGAACTGATGCGCCGCGCACAACAGCAGATGCGCGCGCGCGAGCGCCGGCTGCGCATGCAGCATCGCCATTGTGTCCTGCAGCTGGTCGCGGAAGCCGATAGCGCCGCCGGACTGGTAGTAGCCGCTGCGCGCGAGATAGCGGCATCCGATGGTCTGGTAGAGCAGCCAGCCGTTGACCAGCACGTCGATCTCGGGGTCCGGGGTGGTCACCCGCACCGTGCTGAGCGTGGACTGCCAGTGGCAGCGGACGTCGTCGAGTGCATCGCGCGCGGCTTGCGTGCCACGGCTGCGCCTGGCTAGCGCAACGGCACTACCCCAGTCGCGACCCAGGCCGAGGCGGAACACGGTCTCGATGTTTTGGCCGTCGGCCAGTTCCAGCGGCACCTGGATCGCGGCGCACGGGTCGAGACCGGGACCGAGCCGACCGGAGAGACGTTCGTGCGCCAGGGCCGCGGGTTTTTGCATGCTGCCGTTGCGCCCGAGGAACTCGTTGCGATCGCCGGTGTAGCTGCGCTCGTTGCCGGATCCGGTCATGGCATCGCAGTCGAAGAACGCGACCCGGTGTTCGAACTCGGTGTTGTAGACGTTGCGAGCGGTCAGCACCTTACTGTCGCCATCGAGCTCGGTGACCACGTGCATGCGGGTCTTGGCCTGGAGATCACCGAGTACCCAGTCGACATAGCCGGTCACCGACAGGCGACGTCGGCGTCCGGAGCGGTTGCTGAGTCGAAGGACGCTGTACTTGATCGCGTCGTCGAGGCCGACATGGATCCAAAGTTCGCTTGCGATGCCGTCTTCGACGTGCTCGTAGACGCTGTAGCCGAAGCCGTGTCGGGTGCGATAGTGGCCGTCGCCGCGGCATGGAAATGGCATCGGCGACCACACGCGTCCGCTCTGCTCGTCGCGAAGATAGAAGGCTTCGCCGGCGCTGTCGGCGATCGGGTCGTTGTGCCACGGTGTGAGACGGAACTCGTGGGCGTTTTCGGCCCAGGTATAGCCAGGGGTGCTGTCGGTCACCACGCAGCCGAAGCCGGCATTGGCGAGTACGTTCGACCACGGCGCTGGCGTTGGCGTGTCGGGGTCATGGTCGATGACGTACTCGCGGCCGTCGGTGGAGAATGCGCCGACGCCGTTGCCCAGAGTCAGCGGTTCGCGCACGGCATCAAATGGCCAGCGAGCGAGATCTTCGTCGGCCGTTATCGCTTCGCCGATGGCGTTACCAGTCGGCTGGAGGTTGGGAATCAGTTCGTCCTGGATCGGCACCGGCATGAACGGGGCGATCGCCGGCAGCGCTGGCGGATGCCGGGCCGCCTGTTCGGCGAGGCTGCCTTCGCGGTCGCTGACGATGATCCGAGCCACCGATTGCAGCAGGATGCGGTCCTCCTGCGGCAATTGCTGCGCGGGCCGGACGAAGATGCCGCCGGGCCGATCGATGGTGTGGCTTCCGACGCCGGCGGCGATCAGGCCCATGATCTGATCGTGCAGGATCTGCCGGTAGCCACCGCGGTCTTCGTTCCAGATCACCAGGTCGACGCTCAGGCCCTTCAGGCGCCAGTAGGCGTGCGCCTGCACCATCTGCCGGACCAGTTCGAAGTTGGCGACATCGGAGATGCGCACCAGGGCGATCGGCAGATCGCCGGAAATCGCCTGGCCCCAGAGTCCGGATTGGCCGCGCTGGTTCTGCAGCAACACCGCCCGGCGTGCGCGCAGGGCCGGGTTTGCGAACACGATCAGGCCGGCCAGCCGTTCATACAATTGCGCATCTGACTGCGAAGCATCGATCTGGCGACGAACGACCTGACTGTGGGTCCAGGCGAGATCGAATACGCGATCGGCAAGACGGCGATCGCGATACTTGTCGATCAGGCTGGTGCCGGCGTCACGGGTCGGCGCGATGCCCGAGACCATGTCGACGCTGGCACTCTGGCCGGGTGCCAGGGTGATGCGGCAGCGGATCGCAACCACCGGGTCGAGCACCGAGCCTTGGCTGTTCGACAGCATCTCGTCACGGGTCAGTGCTTGTGGGTTCAACAAGGTGTTGCCGCGACCGATAAAGCGGGCACGATCGGTTTCGAAGCTGACCGCATCGGTATCGGCGTCATGCAGGGCGAGCAGATGAAACATCCACGGCGGTCGTTCGTCACGGCCGCGAGGCCGGCGCGTGCAGACGATGGCCTGTCGGTCCGGAATCAGTTCGGTCTGTACGAACAGGTTGCTGAAGGCCGGATGCAGTTCATCGGAAATGGCCGGCGCCAGCACCACTTCGGCATAGCTGGTGACCTCGATCGTGCGACTGACGCTCGAGCGGTTGCTGATCCGCAGCCGACGCAGCTCGATGTCGTCCTCCGGCGACACCGTGATCTCGGTGTGGGTTTCGAAGCCGTGCTTCTGGCCTCGGAACTCGGCCTTGGCATCGGAGAAGATCGCCTCGTAGCCGGAGACCGGCACCGTCGTCGGCTGGTAGGCGGCAGACCAGTAGTCGCCGCTGTCGACATCGCGCAGATAGCAGAAGCTGCCCCAATGGTCGCGGGTGCCGTCCTCGCGCCAGCGTGTCATCGCCAATTCGCCGAGCCGGCTGTAGCCGCCGCCGGCGCTGGTGACCATGACGTGGAAACGGCCGTTCGACAACAGTTGCAGCGCCGGGCGGCTGCTGGACGGGTTCGGGAATACGCGCAGCCGTTGCTGTTCAACCTCGCCGATCGGCGCACTGGCGGCAACCTCGGCCGAATGCGGATGAAAGATGCCGATGCGCGGAATGCGTTCTTGCAGCAGCAGCAAGGTGGCCTGAAACTCCGGATCCCGGGTGAAGCGTTTTTGCATCGGCCGCTCGCGCAGCAGATAGTCCAGGGCCAGCAGACCCATACCCTGGTGGTGCGCCATATGCGAGCGGACCAAGGCATGACTGTGCCCGCGCGGTACCCGCGTCGGCGTGTAGTCGATCGCTTCATACAATCCCAGGCGGCCACAAAAGCCGGATTCGGTCAGCCGCCTCAGGTTTCTGCAGGCCTCCTCCGGGGCCACCATCAGCGCCAGCATGCTGGCATACGGCGCCACTACCAGATCCTGGGACAAGCCGCGCTTGAGTCCGAGTCCGGGGACGCCGAAGGCACGGTACTGGTAGTTCATGCGCGCATCGACCAGATTGTAGCCGGATTCGGAAATGCCCCAGGGCACATCACGCTGACGGCCGTAGTCGATCTGCCGGCGCACCGAGTGCCGCGCCGTCTGGTCGAGCAGGGTGCCCTCATAGCTGGGCATCACCAGCTGCGGCATCAGATACTCGAACATCGAGCCGCTCCACGACAGCAGAGTCGGTCGGCCATCGATCTCGGTCAGCAAACGACCGAGCGCAAACCAGCTCTCCTGCGGCAACTGTCCCTGGGCGATCGCGACGAACTTGCCCAGACGCATCTCCGAGGCGAGCAGGTCGTAGAAGCCGGAATCGTGGCGTTGTTCGTCGACGTTGTAGCCGATCGTCAGCAGATGGCGGCTGCTGTCGTACAGGAAACCGTGGTCCATCTGCGCGCACAGTCCGGCGACGTGGGCGAGACGCTCCAGTTCCAGGATGCGGGCACGGCCGGCACGGCTGGCTGCGCTTTCGCCCGGGTTGGCGCTGTGTTCATTCAGCGCCGCCAACTGGCGCAGGTTCGGAATGCCGTTGTCAGGCAGGCCGGCGGGCGTAGTCATGGTGGGGTCTTGCAGCCACGGTGCAAAGAGCAGCAGTTCGGTGCGCGCGTCGAGACATTGGCGCAGCAGTGCCTGCGCCCACTCCTCAGCCTCGTCGAATCCGGCCGCCCGTTGTCGGTGGATCGCGGCGGCGGCGTCGGCCAGCATCGACAGCGAGCGTTCGGCGTCGGCCAGCGTTGGAGTTGCTGTTGTCAGCGCCTGGTTCAGAAGCGCGCGGAAGGTGTCCAGTGCCGGCGGTTCCGCTTCATCGCTCAGGGCTTCGAGCAGAACGCCAAAGCTGTCCGACAGTGCTTGAAAACAGAATGGCGACAGCACAGGAGCGGCGCGCAGGTCGAGCAATCCCTGGCGCAGGGTCAGAAGATGACCGGCGAGATTGCCGCTGTCGACCGACGATACATAGCGTGGCGGCAGCGGCTCCAGGGTCGCGGTGTCGTACCAGTTGAAGAAGTGGCCGCGATAGCGCGGCAGCGACTCCAGTGTGCGCAAGCAGCGAGCGCAGCGTTCGACCAGTCCGCCGGCATGGATATAACCCAGATCGTAAGCGGCCAGGTCGGCGAGCAGGGCCAGGCCGATATTGGTCGGCGACGTGCGTCGTGCCACCACCTGGACCGGATGCTCCTGGACATTGTCCGGTGGCAGCCAATGGTCGGCCTCGGTGACGTGAACGTCGAAATAGCCCCAGGTTCGTCGAGCCAGGCGGCCGAGAAAGGCGAGATCGGCGTCGCCGAGCTGCGCGCGTCGACGGACGCGGGGGCGGCTCAGCCACCACATCAACAGCGGCGACAGCGTCCATAGCAGCAGGATCGGCGCCGCGATCCAGCGATCGATGCCGGGTGTGAACAGCAACGCCGCGGCGGTCGTGATCGCCAGCGCCGGTGCGAACCACATGGCTCGAAGCGAGCCGGACAGGCTGTTGTTGTGGCGGCGCTCGACTTCGCTGGACGGACTCCATTGCAGCAGGTGTCTGCGGCTGAACCACATGCGCCACAGCGTGCGCAGGATCGCGCCCAGGCTGACATAGGCTTCGAATGGAAGGCAGGCCAGGTTCAGCGGCAGCGGAGCGAAGTTGCGGCTGATCGCGCTGCGTGCCTGGCGCAGGTGGGTCGGCAGTGGCAGGTCCGGTGGATGATTGAACAGATCCCGTAGCGACGCGACCACCGGCGGCACGACCAGGATCGACAGCAGCCACAGCGTCCAGGCGATTGGATAAGGCGAAAGCAGCCAGCCCAACAACAGCAGCGCGGTCAGTGCGACCGGGACCAGGCTGCGCCGGAGATTGTCCAGCAGCTTGCCGCGCGACAGCATCGACAGCGGGTTGCGCTCCCGCTGTCCGGCGTCGGTCGGGACCCAGGGCATCAGCCAGGGCAGCAGTTGCCAGTCGCCGCGAATCCAGCGTTGCCGGCGTTTGACGTCGAGCAGGTAGCGCGGCGGATAGTCCTCTTGCAACTGCACGTCGCTGACCAGGCCGGCGCGCGCGTAGCAGCCTTCGAGCAGGTCATGGCTGAGAATGCGGTTCTCAGGCATGCGTCCGGCCAGTGTGCTTTCGAAGGCGTCGATTTCGTAAATGCCCTTGCCGACAAACGAGCCTTCGCTGAACAGGTCGTGATAGACGTCGGAAACGGCGCGCGTGTACGGATCGATGCCTGGCTCGCTGCCATACAGGTTGGCGTAGCGCGATCGCCGCTGTGCGCTCATGCCGGCACCGACGCGAGGCTGCAGAATGCCGTAGCCGCGGGTCACGATGCGCCGTGTCGGATCCACGCGCGCCTGATTGAGCGGGTGGGCGAGGGTGGCGATCAGCTCGCGCGCGCTGTCGCGTGGCAATTGGGTATCGGCATCCACGGTGATGACAAAGCGCACGTTGCCGAGCGCCTCGGTGTTGCCGACTACGCGGACGAACCGGTCCGGTACGCCATCGCGCAGAAAGGCATTCAGCGCTGCCAGCTTGCCGCGCTTGCGTTCGTATCCCATCCAGACGCCCTCGCGAGGATTCCAGGTTCTGGGCCGATGGAACAGAAAGAAGCGGTCGTTGCGTCCACTGGCGTAGCGGATGTTCAGCGACTCGATCGCGCGTGCTGCCTGTTCCAGCAGCCGTGCGTCTTCGGGCAGGGTCACCTGGTCGGCATCAAGGAAGTCGCTGAGCAGGGCGAAATGCAGGTTGTCCTCGCGGTTGGCGAGGAAGCGCACTTCCAGAGCCTCGACCTGATCGCGGACGCTGTCAACGCTGCCGAACATCGTCGGCACCACCACCATCGTGCGCATCTCGACCGGGATGCCCTTGGCGAAATCCAGCCGCGGCAGGATGTAGGGCCGCACCAGTACGGTGGCAAACCAGTTCACCAGGGCCACGGCCAGTTCGCTGAATGCGATCACGCACAGGGCGCCGGCCAGCCACAGCCAAAGCCAGTCGGCAGCGTCCGCCGGCCGGGCGTGGCTGAGCATGGCGTAGGTGAAGGCGCTGACAATGACGGCGGTCGGACCGGTATAGGCCAGCAAGGGCAAGCGCCGTGCGGTCGAGCGCACGCGGCGGGTGATCCCGCGCAGTTGCAGCACGTCCTCCAGTTGCCGACGCCCGGCATCGATCAGGTAGTAGCCGACATGGGCGCCGAGTTCAGTGTCGCCATCGGTGCTGGTCTGCGCCAATTCCAGCACTTTGGCGGCGACCTCGGTTTCCGGCAGGCGCCCGCGCCGGGCGATTAATTCAGTGACCTGCCGATAGCGATCGCGGGTGGTGAAGTCCATTTGCCCGTAGACGCCGACCGGGTCCTTACGCAAGATCTGGTCGACGAGACTCATGGTTTCGACGAACTCGCGCCAGTCCATCGTCGTCAGAAAGCGCAGACTGCCGATGCTGTTGCCGATCGAGACCTGGGCAGCTGCCTGCTGCTGGTTTTCGGTCTGAATCATCTGCTCGATGCTCTGGCCGATATTGGCCAGCCACTGTTCGACCCAGGTCAGCGGCAAGGCCAGCGCGGCGCTGCGGCCCTGCAGCCGCCGCGCCAGCTCGGCGACGAACGGACTCACCGCCGGTGGCTGCGAGCGTGCCATGTCAGCCGTCACCAGCACGATGTTCTTGGCGTTGGACTCGGCGATCTCGGTGAGCCGGTCGGCCCACAGGTCGGCGAGATTGCGGTCGATACGATCTTCGATGATGCGTGCGCCGATTCTGCGCAGGTTCTCGATCAGGGCCAGGCGCAACATGATCGGGATTGCCCATAACTCGCCGAGCTTGAGCGGCGTGACTGACTGGTAGGCGGCGACATAGCGGCTGAGGCTTTCGGCATCGACGCGCCCGTCGCCGTGGGAGATTGCGTGCAAGGCCAGGTCGTAGACGCGCGGCAGACCGGCCGACGAGCCCTGTTCCAATTGCGGAAGTTCCCGGCTGTAGCCGCTGGGCAGGTGGCGGCGGGCGAT
>CAZFUH010000178.1:0-8584 GCA_964522235.1 uncultured Rhodanobacteraceae bacterium | reverse complement strand
CGTGCCCGCACCCAGTACGAACAGGTACTGTTCTGGCTGTAGACCGACCCCGGGATGCTGAGCCAGCTGAACTGATTGCCGCTGTTGCCGGAACTGGTGCTTGACGCCAGTTCAGTCACCACCGGCGCTTCCGCGTTGAACGCCGGCTGACAGACGCGGTAGAGCAGCACTTCGACATTCGCCGGATCCGTACTGTCGTGGGTCCAGACATCGAAGAAGCGCAGCCGGCGATCGTCGCGGAGATGGATCGGGGCATCGGCAAACATGTTGGTCGGGGATCCGGTCAGGCAGCTGAAGTTGAAGTTGCCCTGCGTCGTGTACGCGGCCTCGTCGCCAAGGAGCTGAAAGTCGGTGGCCTGGACACTGGCCCAGCGGACACCGCCACCGCCGACGTCGACCGAGGTTTCGATCTGCTCACGCTCGGCGAGGCGCTCGATCAGGGGACGATCATCCGGCTCGATGATAAGACGCTGAATCGGAGGTCCGTCGGGATCGAAACCCTTTGCGGCCAGTTCAGCCGGATCGGAAATCCATTCGATCATCTCCGCCGGCTGCGCCGTGACACCGAAGGCGGCCAGAACAGCAAGGCTGCTGAGGAATTGAATCGCTTTCATGACTGAGTCCTCCTCAACCGGGAACGTGGACGCGGAAGCCGTGCCGGAAGATCCGGTCCGACATTCGTGACTGGATTCGCATCTTGTAGATGCGCAAATTCGTATGCGCGGTCGCACACGCGGTCGCATTGCTGCCGAACTCGACTTCCAGCCAGTACTTGCAGTCCCGGTTGTCTGGTTGATCGCTTACGGTGTTCAAGGTCGTCGAGAACTGATCGCTCGTGCTCGTCAGTGTCGTTTCCACCAGCACGCTCGTCGTTGGAATCACTTCCGATTGTGTCATGCAACTGCGATGGACCCTCAGACTGAGATCCGCCGTATCCACGCCCTTGACGCCCCAGACGCGCACAAATTCCAGAAAGCGGCTGTCGGGCACGGTAAATGGGTAGCGGACCGCTCGATCACCGCCGGCGACCGTATTGTTGCAGTTATACGATGACGCGCCGTCAGCGCTCCGGTAGCGCGCCGCCGGTCCGGAGCGGCGCGCGCCCATCCCGACCTGGGATCGGAAGTCCCGGTCATAGAATTCCAGATCGATGGGATCACCGGCGATGACGTGATCCTCCGCCTCCTCTGCCGCCCAGGCACTGAAACCGGACCAGGCCCACAACATTGCCGTCGCGACTGCGATGGAAACCAGATGTTTCATGATTTTCTCCCGTGATCGGCCTAGGGCACCAGCGTGTACTGGATGCGGAACTTGCGCAGGATCAGATCGCCGCCCCCCTGGCAGTCGTTTGCAAAGCGCGCTCGTGCCCAGTAGGTGCAGTTGCGGGTATCGGTCACCGGCTGCGGACTGGCCAGAGCCGTGGTTTCGGTAAAGTTGCCTGGACTATCGGAACTATCCAGTTGCGCGAGGATCGTGTTGGTCGGCGCACCGGCCGAGATGTTGGGCAGGCAGCTCTCGAACAGGTACGACGACAGGTTGTGGTCTGTCGAACCGTCGTAGCCCCACATGCGGAAGAACGTGATCTGGGCATTGTGTGGCACGTGCAACCGGACATCGGCGAACTGTTCGACGCTGCCATTGATGCACCACATCGATCCAGCGTTGGTGCTGGTTGCGAAATCAAAGGTGGAATTGCGCCCGCGCATCTCGAAGCCGAGGGCACTGACCCAGCCCGTGTTCGGCAATACACCGGCAATGACCGCATCGGAGGGGTCGACTTCCACCTCCATCTCATGAACCGTGCCCGGCGAACCGGTGTGAACCCGCCATTCGCCGGTAGTACCGTTGTCGTTGACCTGCGCAGAAAACAACGACGCGGCCATCATGGCCGTGCTGAGGGACAGGATGCCGCTCATTTGACTCTCTCCTTTGCCTGGAATCCCGGATGCCCGGGGCCATGCTCTGAACCGCGAGGCTCCTCGCCCCCGATCCATTGCTCCCGTGCTCATCACAAGAACGGAGTTCGCGTTTGGCGACTGCCAATTGAGATAAACGACCGTCGCGGTGTGAACCGAATCTTCCATGAATGCGATCGAGAATCGATCAGGCTGATCTGAGGATGATGGCTCCCACATCGGCATGGCGCGGCCGGGATCAGGTCGCGACGGCGAGCAAGGGGGCTACATATCAGGACAAGCCCGTGCGGATCAGCACCGGCTCAGCCACCACTGCGCCAGAGCAAGGTCCTCGGCCGTGGTGACCTTGAGGTTGCGCACGCTGCCGGGCACCAGCAGCGGATACCGGCCCAGCCGCTCCAGGGCACCGGCTTCATCAGTGATCGTCGCGCCGGCTCGCTCGGCGGCGTCGAGCGCAGCGCACAGTTCGCCATGGCGAAACATCTGCGGCGTCTGGGCCCGCCAGATCTGCTCCCGCGGCAGGCCGGCAACGGCCTCGCCGCGGACATTGCCCTGCTTCAAGGTGTCGGCCACCGGCAGCGCCAGCAAGGCCCCGACCGGATGCGAACGCCCGGCGGCCAACAGCGCCTGCAGTTCGTCACCGCCGATGCATGGACGGGCGGCATCGTGCACCAGCACCCAGTCGGCGACGCCGACCCGGCTCGACAACGCGAACAGACCGGCGCGAACCGAAGCGGCCCGATCGACGCCGCCGATGCAGGTCTCGACCGGTTTGCCGGCGATCGCGAACCAGCCCGGCCAATGGCGGTCATCACCGGCAAGTGCGACCATTGCGCCGCTGATCTCCGGATGCGCGAGCAGGCGCTCCAGGGTCCAGCGCAACATCGGCTTGCCGGCCAGTTCGGCGTATTGCTTGGGCCGCTCGCCGCCGGCACGCAGGCCGCGACCGGCGGCCGGGACCACGACCCAGCTCATCGGCGCCGCTCCGATCCGGATTCAGCCTCGCTCCGGTCGTCATCAATGACGCGGTAGAACACTTCGTCCTTGGCGATCAGGCCGAGTTCGGCGCGGGCGCGTTCCTCGATCGCGTCGTGCCCCTCCTTCAGGTTCACGACCTCGGCCTCGAGCGCAGCATTGCGCGCCCGCAGGCGCTCATTCTCTTCCGCCTGGGCGGCGATCGACGCTTCCAGTTCACGTATCTTGTCGATGCCCTCGCCGCCCCAATAGCGCAGCTGCAGCAGCACGATCAGAAACAGCAGCAGGAGAATCAGAATTCGCTGCATGGAGTAGAAGCGACGGCCCGGACCCGGATCGGTGCAGGATAGCGGGGCCGACGCGCCAATGGCTGCCGGCGAGGGCTCATTGGCTGCCAGGAGCCCGCCGGCAAACCTGAACCGCTGCGCTGGTGAAGGCGTTGATTCCCCGGCGATCTCGGTCCAGGACGGCTCAGGGCCGAGCGACGCCCGCAACGCCGTCATCGGACCTGCTCGACGACCGCTCAGACCGGCAACCGGCTCAGATTGGGGAACGCGCTGCCACCGGCATAGCGCGCCCGAGCGCCCAAGGCCTCCTCGATACGAAGCAACTGGTTGTATTTGGCAACGCGATCGGAACGGCACAGCGATCCGGTCTTGATCTGGGTCGCGGTGGTGGCGACTGCCAGATCAGCGATCGTCGTATCTTCGGTTTCGCCGGAACGGTGCGAAATCACCTGGGCGTAGCGCGCCTGCTCGGCCATCGCGATCGCGTCAAAAGTCTCGCTGAGGGTGCCGATCTGATTGACCTTGATCAGGATCGCGTTGCCAATGCCCTTTTCGATCCCCTGATTCAATATCTTCGGATTGGTCACGAACAGATCGTCACCGACCAATTGCACCTGCTCGCCCAGGCGCTCGCTGAGCAGCTTCCAGCCGACCCAATCGTCTTCGGCCATTCCGTCCTCGATGCTGACGATCGGGTAGCGTCCGCACCAGTCGACGAGCAGTTCGGTAAAACCCTCAGCGTCGAGCGAGCGGCCCTCGCCTTCCAGGTGATAACGGCCGTCGCGATAGAATTCCGAACTGGCGACGTCAAGGCCCAGCAGCACCTGCCTGCCGGCGCGGTACCCGGCATCGGCGATCGCTTTCAGAATCACCTCAACCGCCTCTTCGTTCGACTTCAGGTCCGGCGCGAAACCGCCTTCGTCGCCGACCGCCGTGCTCAGGCCGCGCTGCTTGAGCACCGCCTTGAGGGCATGGAAGATCTCGACACCACAACGAAGCGCCTCGGAGAAGCGGTCGAAGCCGACCGGCAGAATCATGAATTCCTGCATGTCGACATTGTTGTCGGCATGGGCACCGCCGTTGATGATGTTCATCATCGGCAGAGGCAGCACGCCGTCGCGGTCGCCGAGCAGATGCCGCCACAGCGGCAGGCCATTGGCCGCCGCAACCGCATGCGCGGCCGCCATCGAGACCCCGAGCAGGGCATTGGCGCCGAGGCTGCCCTTGTTTTCGCTGCCGTCCAGGGCAATCAATTGCTCGTCGAGCGCGCGCTGATCGCCAGCTTCGACCCCTTCGAGCTGGTCGGCGATGCGACCATTGACGTTGTCGACTGCCTTGCTCACGCCCTTGCCGAGATAGCGCGACTTGTCGCCATCGCGCAATTCGATCGCCTCGCGGGCGCCGGTCGAGGCACCGGACGGTACGGCGGCACGGCCGACATGGCCGCTGTCGAGCGTGACTTCGGCCTCCAGGGTCGGGTTGCCTCGGGAATCGAGGATCTCTCGGGCGTGAATCTTGCTAATCGTGGTCATCGTGTTGTGTTCGCTATCAAGGTGGGGCTGGCATCATCCGTTTCGTGACTCGATCGAGCTCTAGAAGTGTTTCGAGCAGCGCTTCCATTTTTTCGAGCGGCCAGGCATTGGGACCATCCGACAGCGCCTTGTCCGGATCCGGATGGGTCTCCATGAACAGGCCGGCGACACCGACCGCGACTGCGGCGCGCGACAATGCCGGCACGAACTCGCGCTGGCCGCCGGAGCTGGCGCCCTGGCCGCCCGGCAGCTGCACCGAATGGGTGGCATCGAAGACGACCGGGCAACCGGTCTCGCGCATCACCACGAGCGAACGCATGTCGGAAACCAGGTTGTTGTAGCCGAAACTGACGCCGCGCTCGCAGACCATGATGTCGTCATTGCCTACCGCGCGCGCTTTCGCGACCACATGCTTCATGTCCCACGGGGCAAGAAACTGACCCTTCTTGATGTTCACCGGCCTGCCGGCGCGAGCGACGTTCTGAATGAAATCCGTCTGCCGGCACAGGAACGCCGGGGTTTGCAGTACGTCGACGACCGCTGCGACCTCGTTCATCGGCGTGTATTCATGAACATCGGTAAGTACCGGCAGACCAAGCTGGCGCTTGACCTCGGCAAGCACACGCAAGCCCTCCTCGATCCCCGGGCCACGAAAGCTGGTGCCCGAGGAACGGTTGGCTTTGTCGAAGCTGCTCTTGAAGATCAACGGGATACCGAGTCGGGCAGTAATCTCCTTCAGCGTGCCCGCAGTGTCGAGCTGAAGCTGTTCGGACTCGACCACACACGGGCCGGCAATCAGAAAGAATGGCCGATCGGGACCGATGTCGAAACCGCAGAGTTTCATCGCTGCTCCTGCAACATGGGGAGGGGTATGACGAAAAACGCCGCGGACGGCGAAGTCGTCGGCGCGAGGAGAAGTCGCTGCGCCATTGCAATCGCCGACGCGACGCGCGACCGTGCCGGCAACCAGATCGAAGCAGCAGCCCTCATGCCGCAGCGGTCTCCCGGTTCTCGATGTGCCGACGTCCACGCTCGGCCAGCGCAGCCCTGACGAAGCCGACAAACAGCGGATGGCCATCACGCGGTGTCGACGTGAACTCCGGATGCGCCTGACAGGCCAGAAACCAGGGATGGTTGTTGAGTTCGATCATCTCGACCAGGCTGCCATCGGCGGAGATGCCGCTCATGACCATGCCCTTGCGCTCCAGGCGCTCGCGGTACAGGTCGTTGAATTCGTAGCGATGGCGATGGCGCTCGTGGATCTCGTCGGCGCCATACAGGCGCCGCGCCAGCGTGTCCGGCTTCAGCTTGCACAGCTGCGCGCCCAGACGCATCGTGCCGCCCTTGTCGGAGCTCTCGTCGCGACGCTCGACCTCGCCGGTCGCGGACTTCCACTCGGTGATCAGCGCGATCACCGGATGCGCCGCGGACCGGTCGTTCTCGGTGCTGTTGGCGCCGTCCAGGCCGGCGACATTGCGCGCGAACTCGACCACGGCAGCATGCAGGCCGTAGCAGATGCCGAAGTATGGAACGCCGTGTTCCCGTGCGTAGCGTGCGGCCGCCACCTTGCCTTCGAAGCCGCGCTGGCCGAAGCCGCCCGGCACCAGGATGCCGTCGACACCGGCGAGCAGTCCGGTGCCCTGGCTTTCGATATTGGCCGCTTCGATCCAACGCAGGTCGACGCGCACGCCGAGTTTCATGCCGCCGTGGATCAGCGCCTCGCCGATCGACTTGTAGGCGTCCTTGTGTTCGACATACTTGCCGATGATCGCGATGTTGACCGACTCGCGCGGGTGCTCATAGGCTTCGACCGTGCGCTCCCATTCGCCCAGGTCGGCTTCGCCGGCCTTGGTCGCCAGGTTCAACCGCTCCAATACGATGCCGTCCAGGCCCTTGGCATGCAGCCAGAGCGGAATCCGGTAGATGTTCGGCAGATCGATCGCGTCGATGACCGCCTTTTCGGGCACATTGGTGAACAGCGCGATCTTGCGCTTCTCGCTCTCCGGCAATGGTTGCTCGGAGCGACACAGCAAAATATCGGGCTGGATGCCGATCGTGCGCAATTCCTTGACCGAATGCTGGGTCGGCTTGGTCTTCAGTTCACCGGCGGCCTTGATGTACGGCACCAGGGTCAGGTGCATGAACAAGGTCTTGTCCGGGCCGCGCTCGATGCGCAGCTGGCGAATCGCCTCCAGGAACGGCAGCGACTCGATGTCGCCGACCGTGCCGCCGATCTCGACCAGAGCGACATCGTAGCCGGCGGTGGCCTCGTCGATGCAGCGCTTGATCTCGTCGGTGATGTGCGGAATCACCTGTACGGTCGCACCCAGGTAGTCGCCGCGGCGTTCCTTGCGCAGCACGTTTTCGTAGATGCGGCCGGTGGTGACGGCGTTGCGGCGGCTGAGCCGGGTGCGCACGAAGCGCTCGTAGTGGCCCAGATCCAGGTCGGTCTCGGCACCATCGTCGAGGACATAGACCTCACCGTGCTGGTACGGACTCATCGTGCCCGGGTCGACGTTGATGTATGGATCCAGCTTCATGAGCGTCACCCTCAGGCCGCGCGATTCCAGAATCGCGGCCAGGGACGCCCCTGCGATGCCCTTGCCCAGAGAGGACACGACACCGCCGGTGACGAAAATCAGTGGGGTCATGGTGGTTGCGCCAGGAAAGGTGAATTCTAGCAGGACAAGGTGACGCGGCTGACAGTCCCTGACCGCAGCCGGTGTTAAGGTAAACCGCTGTGATGCAGCAAATCGCCCGTGCCAGTCCTGCCGAACGGCCTGTTCCAGGCCCCGGCCGCCCGAGCGCCGAAGCCCTGGCTGCGCGCTTCCGGGGCGTTCGTGCCCGCAGCCTGGCCTTGATCCAGGGCCTGACCGCCGAGGATCTGGCGCCGCAGTCGATGCCCGATGCCAGCCCTGGAAAGTGGCATCTCGCGCACACGACCTGGTTCTACGAGGCCATGGTGCTCGGCCCGCTGCTGCGCCAGGCAGCCTACCGGCCGGAGTGGCATTACCTGTTCAATTCCTATTACGACGCCCTGGGCGAGCGCCATCCGCGGCCGCAACGCGGCCTGCTGACCCGACCATGCCTGGACGAAGTACTGGCCTGGCGTGAACAGGTCGACCGGCGCGTGCTTGACCTGCTCGCCGATACACCGGTCGCGGCCGTGCGCAGCCTGATCGAACTCGGCAGCCATCACGAGCAACAGCACCAGGAGTTGCTGGTCACCGATCTCAAGCACCTGCTGGCGCAAAATGCCCTGGCACCAGCCTGGCGCGGCAGCGCGCCAGCGCCCGGCAACGTGCCGGCACCGCCTCTGCGCTGGCTCGAACACGGTCCGGCCGGTCCGGTCACGATCGGCCATCGCGGCGATGGCTTTGCCTTCGACAATGAAGGCCCACGCCACACCGTATGGCTGGCGCCGTTCGCGCTTGCCGATCGCCCGGTCAGCACCGGTGAATATCTGGAGTTCATCGCCGACGGTGGCTATGACGAAAGCCGGCTGTGGCTTGCCGATGGCTGGACCCAGGTCCACGAGCAGGGCTGGCGCGCGCCGATGTACTGGCAGCAGGATCCGGATCGCGGCTGGCAGCAGTTCACGGTCTGGGGACTGCGGGCGCTCGACCCGGCTGAACCGGTCGCCCATCTGAGCCTGTACGAGGCCGACGCCTATGCGCGCTGGATCGGCGCCCGGCTGCCGACCGAGGCCGAATGGGAGACGGTGGCGAGTCGAGCCGAGTGGAACGGCGGCTTCGCCGAGGATGAGCGCCTGCATCCGGGCCCGTTGACTGGTCCAAGCTTCGGCGGCCAGGTCTGGGAATGGACCGCCAGCGCCTATAGTCCCTACCCAGGCTACCGGCCGCCGCCGGGG
>CAZFUH010000177.1:6619-8709 GCA_964522235.1 uncultured Rhodanobacteraceae bacterium | reverse complement strand
CCAGCTACCGCTCGGCGTTCTACCTGACCCAGTTCAACAACCGCGACGTCGTCTTCGTCGCCGACACCGCCGGTACGGTCGCTCGCGTCGAATCGGCTGCCGAGGCCGGCTTTCCCGACCGTCAACGCGGCGTGGTCACGCTCAATGCCGGCATCGGCTACACCCTGCCCGGCGGCGTCTGGCGTTTCGAAGCCTGGGGCATCAACCTGCTGAACAAGCAGGTTTCACAGAAGGCAATTGTCGGTTCCCAGCTCAACATCCGCTTCCTCAACGATCCTCGCAGCTGGGGTCTGCGCGCCCGCGCCGTATTCTGAGCGCGGCGTGATCGCATCGTCGAAGGTCGCCCCGGATTGGATCCGGGGCGACCTTCGACGGCGACCGCCTCAGCGGAACCGCGCCAGCCATCATCCCCGGAGGAACGCCGATGTCATCGTTGCAAACACTCGATCTTTGGGTTGTCGCCGTCTATGTGCTGGCCCTGATCGCGATCGCCTGGTGGGTTTCGCGCAGCCGCGGCGAGCAGCGGGATGCGGAGGACTATTTCCTCGCCGGCAAGTCGCTGCCGTGGTGGGCGATCGGCGCCTCCTTGATCGCCGCCAACATTTCCGCCGAACAGATCATCGGCATGTCCGGCTCCGGCTTCGTGATCGGCCTGGCGATCGCATCCTACGAGTGGACCGCGGCGATTGCGTTGCTGGTGGTCGGCAAGTTCTTCCTGCCGGTGTTCCTGAAAGCCGGAATCTACACCATGCCGCAGTTTCTGGAGCTGCGCTACGACCGCGGCGTCAAGACCGTGATGGCGGTGTTCTGGATCGGCGTCTACGTGTTCGTGAACCTGACCGCCGTGCTCTGGCTCGGTGCTTTGGCGATCCAGAGTCTGACCGGCCTGGATCTGGGCTGGGGGCTGCTGTTCCTGGCCGCGTTCGCGATCGCATACTCGTTGTACGGCGGCCTGAAGGCGGTCGCGCTGACCGACATCATCCAGGTCGCGATCCTGGTTCTCGGCGGCCTGCTGATCGCCTGGATCACGCTCGGGCGTATCGCCGGCGATGCCGGTGGCGCCTGGACCGGCTTCTGGATGCTGATCGAGCAGGCGCCGGAGAAGTTCCGAATGATCCTCGACCGCGATCATCCGCAGTATCACAACCTGCCTGGCCTGGGCGTTCTGCTCGGCGGCCTTTGGGTCATGCACTTCTCGTACTGGGGCTTCAACCAGTACATCATCCAACGCGCACTGGCGGCCAAAAGCGTCGCCGAGGCGCAGAAAGGCATCGTCTTTGCGGCGTTCCTGAAACTGCTGATGCCGCTGATCATCGTCGTACCCGGCATTGCCGCGGTGCTGCTGGCACCGAACCTGGATGTTGCCGATCAGGCCTATCCGGAAATGATGAAGCTGACGCCGGTCGGCGTTCGCGGCCTGATCTTCGCAGCCCTGATCGCAGCGATCGTGTCGTCACTCGGCTCGATGATGAACTCGGTGTCGACGATCTTCACCATGGACCTGTACCGGCCGATGGCACCGCAATCCAGCCAGCGGCGCCTGGTCCTGGTCGGCCGACTGACCGGTTTCTTTGCCATCACGATCGCTGCCCTGGCCGCCCGGCCTCTGGTCGGCGGCTTCGATCAGGCCTTCCAGTACATCCAGGAGTTCACCGGCTTCTTCACCCCGGGCATCTGCGTGATTTTCCTGCTCGGCGTGTTCTGGAAGGGCGCGACGCCGCTTGGCGCGATGGCCGCTGCGATCGGTTCGTTCGTGTTCTCGATTGTGTTCCGGCAATGGCTGCCGGATGTGCCGTTCATGGACCGGGTCGGCTACGTGTTCCTGCTTTGCGCGGCGACCTTGATCGTGATCTCGCTGTTGCAGCGCGGCCATCGACGCGACAAGGCGATCGACCTCGGCACCGTGTCGTTCACGACGTCGAACGGCTTCAACATCGGCGCCGCCGTGATCACCGCCGCGCTGATCGCGCTGTACGGGTACTTCTGGTGACCACGACCTGGCTTTCGCTGCCCGTCAACGACGGCCGGACCGGCTGCAATCGGCTACCCAGTGGGCGCCGGGCCGCTGGAACTGCGAATCTGCAAGGTGT
>CAZFUH010000177.1:0-6609 GCA_964522235.1 uncultured Rhodanobacteraceae bacterium | reverse complement strand
TGTACGGCATCAGCACCCGTTCGCCGTGGCCGCGACTGGTCAGCATCTTGAGCAACTGATCGGCGGCCAGCCGGCCCATCTCGCGGCTGGGCTGACGCACCGTGGTCAACGACGGATAGACCTGCTGCGAGATCGGCGTATCGTCGAAGCCGCAGACCGACAGTTGTGCCGGCACCGACAAACCCCGTTCGTAGGCGACATGAATGATCCCGGCGGCGGTATCGTCGTTGCCGGCGAACACCGCGCTCGGCCGTGGCTCCAAGGCCAGCAGGCGCTCACCGGCAGCGACTCCGGACTCGAACGAGAACTCGCCCGGCAGCACCCATTCAGGCCGGTAGCGCAAGCCGGCACGCGACAAGGCATCGCGATAGCCGTCCAGGCGCCAGCCACTGGCGCGGTGCGCAGGATGACCCTGGACATGGGCGATTCGTCGATGACCCAGTTTGATCAGATGATCGACGATATCGCCGGCGGCGCGGCGCTCGTCGAGTACGACGCCGGGATGCCCGTCGTCCTGACCAGAGGAAACGCTCGAATACGGCATCGCCAATGCTTCCAGGCACCGCAACAGGTCAGCGTGGTCGGTGATCGGCGGCGTCAGCACCAGACCATCGGGACGAAACTGCTGGACAAACGCATCGACCGCAGCCACCAGCTGCGGGTCGTCGAAGCCGACCGGCCGCAGCATCAAGGTGTATTGCCAGGCTTCGCAGCTGGCGAGAATGCCAGCCTGAATCTCCATCAGATAGTTGGCGCTGGGGTTGTCGTACAGCAACGCGATCTGATACGAACGCCGACCAGCCAGGCTTCTTGCCGACTGCTGCGGCCGGTAGTTCAAGGTCTGAACCGCGGCCTCGACCCGCTGTCGGGTGACCTCGCGAACATTCGGCTCACGGTTCAGCACCCGCGAGACGGTCTTCAGCGAGACCCCGGCAAGTCGGGCGACATCGTCGATACGGGTACGCATGGCCAAGGAGACGATTCCGGTTCGGCTTCAACCCCGAGTTTGCCAGATTGCAGCGCCGGTCACCCCAGGCAATCGGCTGACCGGATGCGGGCGTGGCGATGAACCGATCCCTAGCCCTGGTCGCCGACCTGGGCGGCACCAATGTCCGCTTCGCCCTGGCCGAGCCCGATGCCGGCATGCCATTGCGCGAAGACAGTGTGCGCCGGTTCCGCGTTGCCGACTTCGCGACCTTGTCCGAGGCTGCGGGGCGGTATCTGGATGAAGTCGGTGCGCGACCTCGATCGGCCGTATTCGCCGTCGCCGGCCGGGTCGAGCGGCACTCGGCGCAAATCACCAATCATCCGTGGCGGATCGCGATCGAGGCGACACGCCGCCAGCTTGGATTGCACCGACTGGAACTGATCAACGACTTCGCAGCGCTGAGCTTTGCCCTGCCCCTGCTCGTCGCCGCTGACCTGTCTCCGCTGGGCGCGATTCCGGTGCCGTCGCTTGGCCGCGAGCGCGCGCACACCTGTGTCGTGGTCGGACCGGGCACCGGCCTGGGTGTCGGCGCCCTGCTGTGCCGGAATGGCGACTACCACGCGCTTGCCAGCGAGGGCGGACACGTCGGCTTCGCGCCGGTCGAGGACGAAGAAATCGACGTGCTGCGCCACCTGCATGCGCGCTACGGCAGGGTCTCGATCGAGCGATTGGTATCAGGACCCGGATTGTCGAACCTGCATCAGGCCGTGTGCGAGATCGAACACCGGCCAGCTGCGCCGCTGGCGCCGGAAACCATCACCGCCCGTGCTGCAGAGGGTAGTGATCGCGACTGCCTGCGTGCGGTCGAACTGTGCGCCGATCTGCTGGCGCGGATCGCCGGCGATCTGGTGCTGACCTTTGGCGCCTGGGACGGCGCCTATCTGGCTGGCGGTCTGACCCGGCAGCTGTTGCCGTGGCTGCGTGCCTCGCGCTTTCGCCAGCGGTTCGAAGACAAGGGCCGGTTTGCCGCCGAAATGGCCCGGGTCCCGGCCGCGGCAATCGTCCATCCCGACGCCGGCCTGCTCGGTTCGGCCGCGCTTGCGGCTAGCCTTCAACCTCGACCGGACCGGCGATCGCCTCGGCAATGCCGTCAATGACGATTCGATCCCGGCCCTCTCGTTTCGCTGCGTACAGCGCGCCATCTGCGCGCGACAGCCAACTGGCCCAATCATCACCCGGTCGCAACTGGGCAACGCCCATCGAAGCGGTCACCGGTCCGCCCGGACCGATCAGCTGTTGCTTGATCCGCTGCCGCAGCTTGGTCAGCACCGTGACCAGACCGATCGAGTCCAGCGCCGGCAGCAGCAGCACGAACTCCTCGCCTCCGTAGCGATACAGGCGATCATTGCAGCGCAAGCTTTGCCGAACGATGTCGGCGAACTGGATCAGTACGTGATCGCCGGCCTCATGGCCGTAGCGATCATTGATCAGTTTGAAGTGATCGAGATCGAGAATCACCACCGCGCCGGGCGGAGTAGCCGGCCTCCAAGTCGACGCCGCAGCCGCCAGGTCGGTTTCCATGAGCCGGCGATTGCCCACGCCTGTAAGCGCATCTCGGGACGCCAACTCTTCCAGTCGACGCCGCTGACTCGACGTACGCGAGGCAAATACCGAGCTGTAGATGCTGACCAGGAATCCGGTGACCGCGTACGTAAACAGGTCCAGCCGGGCCTCTGCGATGTCGGTCGGCGCGGCGATGGCAACGGCGACGATCAGGCCGATGCTTGCGAGCATCGCAGCGCGGCGCGGCAACAGAAAGAAGTTCATTACGATCGCCGCATACGACCACATCGCACCATTGATCCCGACCATCCCGGCGACGGCGACGCAGCCCATCGCGCTGATCAGCATGAGTACGATACCTGGCCATTGGGTCCGCCCCGTGTACCAGGCATAGGCGCTGACCGATGCCAGGCTGCCGGATATCGCAAGATCGGTCACGGCCATCAGGTACTCGCCCGTGAAGGCCCGGTAGAACGCGAACGGAGTGATGCAGCTCGCGGCAAGGAAACCGCCCAGGCAGATGATGGCCAGAGCCAGATCCTCGCGGAAGCGATTTCTCGCGTTGCTGGAGATGCGCAACCAGGCCATCTGCAAGCGTCCGATGCTGGACGGGCGCCGTTCGGCAACCATGTCAGCGGACCTCATTCGCTTGTCCTCGATGGCGAGACGGCCGGCGCTCATTTGCCTTGGCTTGACCATTCCATGTTCGATGTCGACACGGATGCGGATCTGCACCCGAATTCAGGACGTCAGGGTCCATCAAGAGTACCGATCTGACAATAGGGTACGGCGAAGTGTTGACCTTCTGTGACAAAACTTCACACTGGTGACCTGCCTCCGCGCATCGCCCTTCGGTGCGCTACAGTGGCAGCGAGTTTCGATCCGACGAGGTGTGCATGTCCGCCCTGATGAAATCCATCGTTGTGCTGGTGATCCTGGCCGCGGCAACGATGGCCGTGTTTGCGGTGTTCGGCCTGGTGCCGTGGTCGCAGATGGCCGAACACATCGGTCGAATTGCTCTGGTTGGCGCCATCGTCGCTGCCGCCAGCCTGGCGATCGCCTGGCTGCTGCGACGGCCACCGGGCTGACACGCCGGCAGCGGCCTGTTGAGGCCGGCGCTGCTGGCGGCTGCCGTGGCGGAGCTGGTGATGCGCTCAAGAATCGTCTTGTCCTAGTCCCAAGCGCACCCCGGCTGGCGATCCGACAACGCCCCCGCCGGCACCCGGCCGCCTTTCGCAAGCTGCCGTCCGCTGTTCCGGCGCTGCCCCGGAAGCGGCTGCGGTAGACTTGCGTCAACCACCAATGACAGCCCGCAACCGTCGTGCGACGGTATGCCACGACGCGAGACCAGCGCCATGAACCTGATGCAGGACCCGACCCGCAACGACCTCGACCCGACCGAAACCCAGGAGTGGCTGGATGCGATCCAGGCCGTGATCGGTGCCGAAGGACCAGAGCGCGCGCACTACCTGCTGGAACGAATGATCGAGGCGACCCGGCGAGCCGGCGGCCACCTGCCGTTCCGACTGACCACCGGTTACTACAATACGATCCCGCCCGAGCGCGAGCAGCGCAGCCCGGGCGATCAGAACCTGGAATGGCGGATCCGCTCGATCGTACGCTGGAACGCGCTCGCCACCGTGGTTCGCGCCAACCGACGGCCGGGTGAGCTCGGCGGTCACATCGCCAGTTTCGCATCCGCGGCGACCCTCTACGACGTCGGTTTCAATCATTTCTGGCGCGCCCCGCACGAGGGTCATCCCGGTGACCTGCTGTACATCCAGGGCCATTCCAGCCCCGGCGTCTATGCTCGTGCCTTTCTCGAAGGACGGATCAGCGAAGCCGAGCTCGACCGCTTCCGCATGGAGGTCGATGGCGGCGGTCTGAGTTCCTATCCGCATCCTTGGCTGATGCCGGAGTTCTGGCAGACGCCGACCGTGTCGATGGGCCTGGGACCGATCATGGCCATCTATCAGGCGCGGTTCTGGAAGTACCTGGAGCATCGCGGACTGATTCCGAAGAGCGATCGCAAGATCTGGTGCTTCATGGGCGACGGCGAATCCGACGAGCCTGAGTCCTTGGGCGCGATCACCCTGGCCGGGCGCGAGAAGCTCGACAACCTCGTGTTCGTGATCAACTGCAATCTGCAACGCCTGGATGGCCCGGTGCGCGGCAACGGCAAGATCATTCAGGAGCTCGAAGGAGCATTCCGCGGTGCTGGCTGGAACGTGCTCAAGGTGATCTGGGGCAGCTACTGGGACCCGCTACTGGCGCGCGACCATCAGGGTCTGCTGCGCAAGCTGATGATGGAAACCGTCGATGGCGAGTACCAGAACTGCAAGGCCTTTGGTGGCGCCTACACCCGCGACAACTTCTTTGGCAAGTACCCCGAGACCAAGGAAATGGTTTCGGCGATGTCGGATGAGGACATCTGGCGTCTGAACCGCGGCGGCCACGATCCGCACAAGGTCTATGCCGCGTACCACGAGGCGATGCGCAGCGACGGTCAGCCGACCGTGATCCTGGCCAAGACGGTCAAGGGCTACGGCATGGGCAAGGCCGGCGAATCCTTGAACCCGACCCATCAGACCAAGAAGATGGACACGGATGCGATCCGCGCCTTCCGTGACCGCTTCAATATCCCGATCCCGGATGAGCGCCTGGACGAACTGCCGTACTATCACCCGGGCGCGGATTCGCCGGAAGTCGAGTACTTGAAGCAACGTCGTGCCGCGCTCGGCGGATCACTGCCGCAACGACGGGCAAAAGCCGATGAGCGCTTCGAGGTGCCCGCTCTGGACAAGTTCGAACGCCTGCTGAAGTCGTCCGGCGAGCGCGAGATCTCGACCACCATGGCCTTTGTGCAGTCGCTGAACATCATCCTGCGCGACAAGCAGGTAGGCCCCCGTTGCGTGCCGATCGTCGCCGACGAAGCACGCACGTTCGGTATGGAGGGCCTGTTCCGGCAACTCGGCATCTACGCGCCGGAAGGCCAGAAATACAAGCCGGTCGATGCCGACCAGCTGATGTACTACCGCGAAGACCAGGCCGGTCAGGTCCTTCAGGAAGGCATCACCGAAGCGGGCGCCTTCTCAAGCTGGATCGCCGCTGCGACCAGCTACAGCACCAACAACCTGCCGATGCTGCCGTTCTTCATTTTCTACTCGATGTTCGGCATGCAGCGGGTCGGCGACCTGGCCTGGGCTGCCGGTGACATGCGCGCACGCGGTTTCCTGCTCGGCGCCACCGCCGGCCGCACCACGCTCAATGGCGAAGGCCTGCAGCACGAAGACGGACACTCCCACCTGCTCGCCGGCAACATCCCGAACTGCCGCGCCTATGATCCGAGTTTCGCATTCGAGGTCGCGGTGATCCTGCAGGACGGCATGCGCCGGATGATGGCCGAGCAGGAGGATGCCTACTGGTACATCACCTTGATGAACGAGAACTATGCCCACCCGGAGATGCCGGAGGGTGCAGCCGACGACATCGTCAAGGGCATGTACCTGCTTCAGAGCGGAGACAACGGTGAGCAAGGAGCGGGGAAGAAAGGCAAGGGCAAGGGCGCAGCGCGGCCGCATGTGCAACTGCTCGGATCGGGCACGATCCTGCGCGAAGTCATCGCCGCAGCCGAACTGCTGGACGCCGAGTTCGGAGTCAGCGCCGACATCTGGTCCTGTCCGAGCTTCTCCGAGCTGCGCCGCGACGGCGTCGACGCGCAGCGCTGGAACCGCCTGCACCCGGACGCCAAGCAGGCACGCAGCCCGCATGTCACACAATGCCTGCAGGGACGTGCCGGACCGGCGATCGCAGCCACCGACTATGTTTACCAGGTCGCCGACCAGATCCGCGCCTGGGTACCGATGCCGTTTACCGTGCTCGGCACCGATGGCTTCGGCCGCAGCGACACGCGCGCGAACCTGCGCCGCTTTTTCGAGGTCGATCGATACCACATCGCTCATGCCGCGATCGCCGCACTGGCCGCGCAAGGGGTCAAGACCCAGACCGACGTCGCGCGCGCGATCAAGCAGTTCAAGATCGACCCGACCAAGGCCAACCCGATCACCATGTAGCGCCTCCGCGCGGTGATTGCTGCGGTGTTTTCAACTCTCCGCCTC
>CAZFUH010000176.1:7995-8726 GCA_964522235.1 uncultured Rhodanobacteraceae bacterium | reverse complement strand
CGTATGATCTGGTGTTGATCGCCGAGGGCGCCGCCTCGGCGCTGCGCCACGCCGTCGGCGAGCCGCGCTTGAATCGGCCGTTCCCCTGGGGCGTGCAATGGTGCCTGGTCGAGCAGGCGAGCTGGCCCTGGCCGGCCGAGCTGTGTCAGCGCTACCTCGGCGCCCGGCGCATGACCGGCATGCTGCCGGTCGGCACCCGACCCGGCGATGCCGTGCCGCGAATGAGCTTCTTCTGGAGCGTGCCGGTGGCCGTGCTCGATGCCGGCGGCGAATGCGAAGCCGAGTGGCGGATGGCCTTGAGTCGACTCTGGCCGCAAGCCGCCGAATGCCTGACAGCGACACCGGTTCCGGGCGGTTTGGCGGTCGCGCGCTATCGGGACACGGTGTTGCGCCGTTGGCACCGTAGTCGCGCCGTTGCGCTCGGCGATGCCGCCCACGCCATGAGTCCGCAGCTGGGCCAGGGCGTCAACATGGCACTGCTTGATGCACTTGCGTTGCGCGATGCCCTGCGCGATCACCGCGACACTGAGAGCTGCCTGCGTGCCTATGCCAACCAGCGTCGCCGACACCTGCGCATCTATCATTTTTGGAGTCGCTGGCTGACGCCGCTGTTCCAGTCCGATCACCACCTGCTCGCGCGCCTGCGCGACGCCCTGTTCCTGCCGCTTTCGCGAACTACCGGCAGCCGCGGCCAGAGCCTGAGCGTGCTGTCGGGCATCCAGCAGGGGCTG
>CAZFUH010000176.1:0-7985 GCA_964522235.1 uncultured Rhodanobacteraceae bacterium | reverse complement strand
AGTCCGAGCGCGACCGGCTTGCGGCCGTGCGTGACCGGGTCTTTCATCCGCTTTCGCGTCTGCCCGGCGGCCGCGGCCAGATGCTGCGCGTGCTGACCGGAACCCGCCGAGGCTGGTTTGGCCGCCTGCCACTGGACCTCGGCTATCTGGAAGCCGTCGCGGCAGCTGGCGCATGGCAATGCGATAATCCGGGGCGATGAACGAGAACGGCGACGACACCACCCATTTCGGCTACCGCCAGGTGCCGGTCGCGGACAAGCAGCGACTGGTCGGTCAGGTGTTTTCCTCGGTCGCGCGCGACTACGATCGCATGAACGACCTGATGTCGATCGGCCTGCACCGGCTGTGGAAACGCCACTTCGTCGCCAGCAGCGGCGTTCGCCGCGGTCAGCGCGTGCTCGATCTGGCCGGCGGCACCGGCGACATCGCCGCCTTGCTCAGTGCCCGGGTGGGCGATGCCGGTCTGGTCGTGCTCGGCGACATCAACGCCGAGATGCTTCAGGTGGGACGCGGCCGTCTGCTCGATCGTGGCCTGCTCGAAAACGTCCGTTACGCGCGGCTGAACGCCGAGGCCCTGCCATTCCCGGACGCCTCGTTCGATGCGGTGACCATCGCATTCGGTCTGCGCAATGTCACCGACAAGCTCGCCGCGCTGCGGGAGATGCGGCGCGTGCTGCGTCCGGGCGGCAAGGCCTTGGTGCTCGAGTTCTCGCAGGTTCGCCTGGCGCCGCTGAAGCCGCTGTACGACCTGTACTCGTTCCGGATTCTGCCCTGGCTGGGACAGCGGGTCGCCGGCGATGGCGACAGCTATCGCTACCTGGCCGAGTCGATTCGACGACATCCCGACCAATCGACGCTGGCCGGGATGATGATCGATGCCGGTCTGGAGCGCGTCGAGCATCGCGATCTGTCGGCCGGCATCGTCGCCATTCACAGCGGCTGGCGGCTGTAGCCCGAGTCACCCTGCCGCGCGTCGTCGGCGCGCCTGGGCAATCACGGCAGCAAGTGCTTAGCCGGCGGCATCGTAGGCGGCGCGCAGCCAGCCGATCACCTTGGCGTCGATCTCGTCCACGCCGGCCAGGCGCAGCTTGTACTGACACATGCCGCCGGCCGGCTGCGCCTTCAGGCGGGCGTCTGCGGGCAGCTGCTTGATATTCAGGCCGACTTCGACCTGGGTCTTGGTCGCCGGGCCGATCATCGCGAACTGCTTGCTCCGGCGCAGGCTGACATAGGTCTTCTTCGGTGCACTGTCGTAGCCGCCAAAGCGATCGATGGCTGCGATCAGGGCCTCGTGGATCGGCCGCAGCGCCGCCTTGGCACCGGTGTACAGCGTCGACAGCGGATCGTCATCCGCGGCGGCCGGCGCCACGGCCTGCGCCGCCAGATGCACGACGGTGTTGGCGTCGCCATAGCCAAGGCCCAACTGCTCGATCAGAAACTTGCGCTTCTCGCCGTGCTTTTCCAGGCCGCTGCCGGCCAACAGAGTCGCCAGTTGCGCCAGCGATTGTCCGGTCTTGCGTTCGATGTTGCGGATCTGGGTCGCCAGTGCGGCATCGGGATCGGCCATGGTCTTCTCCATCGTCAGGTGGTCAGTGTCAAAGTGGCCAGTGCTCACTGCGGGTCCTGGCCGGCAGCACAAACTCCAGGCGCTTGAACATGGCGTACAGCACCCGGGTGCCAAAAGGTGGCCGACCGCGTTCGACGACCGCCTTCAGCGTATTCAGAATCATCGTTCC
Organism: uncultured Rhodanobacteraceae bacterium; assembly: GCA_964522235.1. Classification (GTDB taxonomy): domain Bacteria; phylum Pseudomonadota; class Gammaproteobacteria; order Xanthomonadales; family UBA2363; genus Pseudofulvimonas. The sequence continues at coordinate 6,249 of CAZFUH010000176.1, read as the reverse complement.
GCCCTTGCTCATGCTCTTCGCCGTTGCGGTACCGGCCGGCAGGCCGAGCACGCGCAAGGTGACCTCGACGCCGCCGTTGACCGGCTCCAGCTCGTAGACGACGGTGCAGACCGGATCATCGTGCTGGGTGAAGCGGTGGGTATGGGCGAAACGCCGCGGCGGATCGAACTCGACGATTTCGCCGACCACCAGCACATGCCGTCCGGACAGCGAGCGCATCTGCATGCGCTCGCCGGGCGCCATGCCGGTAACGTGCAGACAGGCATTGAACACGGCCGGCTGCGGGCCATCGGTGCGGGTCAGCTCCTGCCAGACGCGCTCGATGTCGGCGGCGACGAAGATGCGGAATACGGCGTCGGAAACAGCGGCGACGTCAGCCATGGCGGCGTTCTCTCGTGGGCAGGGGCAGTACTTCGGCGCCTTCGGCGCGAAACTTCAATTGCGTCAACCGGGATGCCCAGTAGGCGCTGAACTCGGTCGTCCAGCGCTCGTGGATCCATTGGATCGGCGTCGGGTCGAACCACAGACGCTTCTCCCGGCCGCTGCGCTCGGCGACGACCAGGCCGGCACGCTCGAGCGTCGCCATGTGCTTCATCACCGCGAACCGGCCCAGCTCCGGCTCCAGGTACTCGCAGACCCGGCTGACATTGCAGCCGGGCTCGAGCTTCAGCACGTCCAGGATGCGTCGACGTGGCTCAGACGCCAGGGCAAAGAATACGGCGTCCAACTCGGCGGCGGCGGGGTCGGGCTTCATATGTGACTAAACGGTCACATATTGGCCGGCGCTTGTCAATCGCCCGCGTCCATCCGGCGCTGCCGGCACGATCGGCTATCCTGCCGGACCGGATTTCTGGACAGGAGATGCGTGTGATCCGATCCATTTCGGCCGCCATTGGCCGCTGCTGCGGCGTCCTGCTGCTGGTTGCGCTGGTCCCGGTCCCGGCGCAGGCCGCCGACCCGCACTCCTATGCCGAGCCGGAACGGGTCCGCGTCCGCGCCATCGAACTCGATCTGATTGCCGACTTCGAGGCCCGGACCTTGGCCGGGACGGCCCTGTTGCATCTGGACTGGCGCGATCCGGATTGGCGTCGTCTGCGCCTGGACACGCGAGGCTTGAGCATCGAACGTGTCGAACTGCGTCATGGCCGACGCTGGACCGAGGCCAAACACGAACTCGCCGAGGCCGATCCGATTCTCGGCCGGGCATTGACCATCGCGGTATCGGAACGGCAACCCGAGGCCATGCGCATCCACTACCGCACGGCAGCGAACGCATCCGGGCTGCAATGGCTGGATGCCGCGCAGACGGCGGGCAAACTGGCGCCATTCATGTTCTCGCAATCGCAGGCGATCCATGCCCGGTCCTGGGTGCCGTTGCAGGACACCCCGGGCGTGCGCTTCACCTACCAGGCCCGGGTGCGGGTGCCCAGGCATCTGCTCGCCTTGATGAGTGCCGAGAACCCGGTCCGGCTGCGCCGCGACGGTGTCTACCGTTTTCGCATGCGGCAGCCGATCCCGTCGTACCTGATGGCGATCGCGATCGGCCGACTGGAGTTCCAGGCGATCAGCGCACGCGCCGGCGTCTATGCCGAACCCGAACGTCTGGCCGCCGCGGTCGAAGAGTTCGCCGACACCGAGCGCATGATCCAGGTCGCCGAGTCCCTGTATGGCGACTACCGCTGGGGCCGTTACGATCTGCTGATCCTGCCGCCGTCGTTTCCGTATGGCGGCATGGAAAACCCGCGCCTGTCGTTCATCACCCCGACCGTGATTGCCGGCGACCGCAGCCTGGTCGGCCTGATCGCCCACGAACTGGCTCATTCCTGGTCCGGCAACCTGGTCACCAACGACGACTGGGACAGCTTCTGGCTCAATGAGGGTTTTACCCGCTACGTCGAAAACCGGATCGTCGAGGTCTTGTACGGCAGCGATCGCGCCGAGATGGAGTTCGGCTTGGCGGCGCGCAATCTGCGTCGGGACTTTCGAGATCTGCCGGTCCCGGAGAATCTGCAAAAACTGGTGCCGAACCTGGCCGGCCTGGATCCGGACGAGGTCTATACCACCACGGCCTATACCAAGGGTGCCTGGTTCCTGCGCTACCTGGAGCACGGTGTCGGCCGCGAGGCGCTGGACGCTTTTCTGCGCCGCTATTTCGACCACCACGCGTTCCAGAGCATCGACACGGCGCGCTTCCGGGCGTACTTGCAGGCCGAACTGCTCGATGCCCATCCGGACGCGATCGATTCCGACTACGTCCGTATCTGGCTCGAGGAACCCGGCATTCCCTCGTTCGCGCCGGCCGTGCAGGCTCGCGCGTTCGAGCGCATCGATGTCGAGCGCGCGGCGTTCCTGGCCAGCGCGAGCGCGGCGGCAGATCTGCCGGCGGCGCGCTGGAGCACACAGGAGTGGTTGTACTTTCTCAATGGTCTGCCCGAGGTCCTGGATGATGCGCAAATCGTCGCGCTGGACCGGGCCTTCGAGCTGACCGACAGCAGCAACAGCGAGATTGCGTTCGCGTGGTACCGGATCGGTATCCGCAACGGCTATGCAGCGATCCGGCCGAACCTGGAGCGGTTCCTGATCGAGATCGGCCGGCGCAAATTCGTGGTGCCGCTGTATCGGGCCTTGGCCGAACGCGAGGACGATCGCGACTGGGCGCTGGCGGTGTTCGCGCGCGCGCGCACCGGCTACCACCCGATCACGATCGGCTCGGTCGAAGAGGCGTTCCGTGCTGCCGGGCTCGACGCACGCTAGTGTGGTGCGAGACTTCCGGCGCACTACACTAGGAGCCTGCGCGACAGAAACATGGGCCGCGTCAGACGGCTTTGCAGCCCGGACGGCTTCTGCCCTAGTCGTGCCGCGGCGGCGGTGGCCGCCAATCTGCAAGCGCCGTGCGCGCGCATTCGCGACCGAGATCGATCATACGCCGTGCCCGCTCGAACTCGTAGAAGCTGCAGGCGTCCCGGGGTACCTGGATCAGCAGGTCCGGCGGCTGCGCCGCGAGCTTGAATCGGGTCAGCGTCGCCTGCACGGTATCCAGCGAGCGCGCAAACAGGTCGAGGGCGCCGGGCTCGGGTGGCGTCGCCCGGCTGCCGCGGCGAAACAGACCGACGACACGCCGACGGTACCAGGCGGCAAGTCCCGAGCGGACCTCGGCGGAATCGGCCTGTTCCGGGATCGACTGGGCCGGCGACAATTGCCGCGCCATGTCGTGATCGCCGTACGGCACCGGTGCATTGACATCGACCGCGATCGTGCAATCGGTGTTGTCGCCAAGGGTCGGCGTCACCGGTACCGGGTTCAACAGGCCGCCATCGACCAGACGATGGCCGCGGTACCCGACCGGGCGAAAAATCCCTGGAATCGCGATCGACGCTCGGATTGCATCGAACAGCGGTCCTTCCTTGAACCAGACCTCGCGCGAAGCGTCCAGATCCGCGGCGACGGCGGTATAGGCCATCGGCAATGACTCGATCGCGGCGTCGCCGACCAGACTGCGCAACTTGGCCATGATGCGCTCGCCCTTGATGAATCCGCCGCCGCCAAAGCTGAGGTCAACCAGGCGCCAGACGTCGTAGCGGCTCAATCCACAGGCCCAGTCGCTGAACGTGCCCAGCTGGCCGATCGCGTGGATGCCGCCGACCAGGGCGCCCATCGAGCTGCCGGCGATCGAGCGGATTTCGTAGCCGCGGTCAAGCAGCTCCTCGATGACGCCGATATGGGCATAGCCGCGAGCCCCGCCGGAGCCGAGCACCAGCGACACCGTGGTCGCGCGAGGCTTTGCGCCCAGGGTTTCTTCGGATTCCGCCATCGCTGTCTCGCCCGTGAATCAGTCTTGGACTCGAACAATAGCGCACACACCCAGTCGCGTCCGGGTCCCGCCGGAGGCATGCAAAGATGTCGCGCCTCGGACCGCGATTCAGATGGCGCGCCTCATCAAGAGCTCGTAGAGCTCGGTTTTGAGAGCTGACGCGAGTTTTTCCATCTGATCGATACTGACGTTACGCTCGGCACGTTCGACCGAACCCACGTACGTGCGATGGAGCCCACTGAGTTCCGCGAGTTCCTCCTGCGACCAGCCACGCAATAGCCGCTCGCGACGCAGATTCACTGCGAACTGATGCCGTGCAGATCGAGTGGGGTCGGACGCGCCGCGCATCGCGGAAGGCTCGGCGCTTGACGACTATGAGTCTACAGACGTAAGGTAGCATCGGTTCCATTTACTAGATTTGCGACAGCATCAGCCTGCCGCAGTGTTCCATGAGTCCGCTGCGCCGCAATAGAGAGAGCAGGTTGGTCAACCAGGGAATCGACATGCAGGCGTCAGCGGGCGTGCTTTCGCCGAGCCACGGAGGGACAAGCGTTGGAATCTAAGCGCTTGCCGAATTTCCTCGTGCTTGGTGAGCGGTTTTTGCCACCTATGGCGAGTACTACCTATATCCAATACACAGTCAAGCGATCACTTCCAAGGAGCCGATCCATGCAGCCATTGGCGGAGCACCATCAGCCGACCGGCGTCAGCCTCGCACCTCCCAGTCACGCCAGAGGTCCGGGTCGCGCAGACGCCGACCCCATCGCCATGATGGCCCGACCGCTGTTGCCTGCCGACGTGAACGCCACCGCCTTCCTCGCCCTGATCGACCAACTCGACCACATCCCCGGCCCGATGCCGGACCCGGCCGAGCTGGGTCATCGCCTGGCCTGGCTGCGCGCACCCGCTGATGCTCTGCCCCGGCTGGCTGCACGACGACGCCGGCCATGCTGGCGTTACGTCAACTATAAAAGAAATACTCGCTTAAGAATCGAACTTGCCTATAGGATTCGCATACGCTACCTTCCGGCAGCTTGTGGAGCAAAATAGTCTAAAAAAATAGTGTGATGAGTATCACATTCCCATCATCGTTTGCTGACGGCCTGTCCGTACCCATCCGACTCACGGCGAAGAACTCTCCGCCGGATGCGCTTGGCAGCGCTGGAGTGAGCATGCCGCTTCGGTCCGCCGGTCCGACGGAAACGGCCGCCTTCCTCGCCCTGATCGACCAGCTCGACCACGAGCCCGGACCGTTTCCGAGCGATACCGAGATCGAGCGCCGTGTTGCCGTGATGCGCGCCGATGCGCAGGCGTCACGACCCGCTGACTCGGCGGCGGACTCGCCGGCGTTCCGCGCCTTCCGCAAGCTCGCGCTGAGCCGCCGGATCGGCCGCAAACAGCTGCTCGCCGCGCACGCGCTGCTGTGCGCGGGTAAGCACGTGGGCCGTTTTCGTCGTCCTGGCGTGTGTCGCATCCGGTGCTCGCGCACAGGCGTCGTCTTGTACACCGCGCCCGAGGCGCAGCGCGTACCGAGCTTGATCGACGATCTGCTCGAGTTCCTCGATCAGGCAGGTTCTGACCAGGCGTTGCCGTTCGTCGCGTTGCTTCAACTGTTGCGCATCCACCCGTTTGCGGACGGCAACGGCCGGCTCGCGCGCACTCTCTTTTCGGCACTGTGCTGGCGTCGCAACCAGACGCATCCGGCCTGGCTGCTGGCGTTGCGTCGACTCTATTGTTTTGACGCCCAAGCGATTCGTGCGGGCTCGATCGCAGTCGGCGAGCGTAGCGACTGGAGCGTATTTCTCGGCGATTGCGAGCGAGCCCTTGTCATTGAACTGGCGAACTGGCAGTGCGTCTTCACACAACCTGTTCAGATCCGTTCACCCACAGGTCGGCAACTCGCTGAGTTGTGGGGCGAGATTTCGCAACTCGATTCGCTGCGGCGATCCGCTTTTCAGGAGCCCTGACAATGCATGCTTGTAGCCTGATGCCACTTCATGTTCGGAGGTCGGGCGGGCCGGTCGCTCGAAGACGCAGTCTACTGTTGGCACGCTTCATCGGCGCCGCCTTTGTCGCGGGTGCCGGGACGTTCGCCGTGTCGGAGACGGCCTGGGGCAGTCTGGAGACGACAGTGTGCGTTCCAGGCAATGCATTCTGCCCTGGAGAAAACCCGTTCGACGTCGAGAATGGTCGGTGGAACGACCCGGGCGAGGAACTGGGTGAGGGTACCGAGGGCGGCGGCGCCTTGCAGGACAACCCCGGCGACAGCCAGCAGGTTCGCGATGCTGCCGAGAAAAGCTGCGACGAACAGAGCTCCAACCCGGTCGTCCTGACCACCGGCAACAAGATACAGTCCTTTGTAGATTTCGCCGGCGAAGGCGAGATGGGCTTGTACCTGCGCCGCACCTACAACCACTACTGGCGCTATCCGGGCCTGT
>CAZFUH010000175.1:0-8735 GCA_964522235.1 uncultured Rhodanobacteraceae bacterium | reverse complement strand
CCGGTCATCGTCCGGATCTGCACCGGCGAGGTATGCGTGCGCAACAGGCGGCCATCGCCAAAGTAGAACGTGTCATGCATGGCCCGCGCCGGATGATCGGGCGGAAAATTCAAGGCCTCGAAATTGTGCCAGTCGTCCTCGATCTCCGGCCCCTCGGCGACGTCGTATCCGAAGCGGGCGAAGATCTCGATGATCCGGTCCAAGGCCCGGGTCAATGGATGCACACCGCCAACCGCGCCGCGCCGCCCCGGCAGGGTCACGTCGATGCGCTCGGTCGCCAGACGGCGGTTGAGCAATTCCGCCTCAAGCACGCACTTGCGCGCATTGATCGCATCCTGCAAATCGGTCTTGAGCCGATTGACTTCGCCGCCGCGCTGCTTGCGCTGTTCTGGCGACAATCCGCCCAATGCTTTCAGCTCGGCGGTCAGCAGACCATGCTTGCCGAGCAAGGCGACTCGCAGACCCTCGAGCGTTTCCAGATCCGACGCTGAATCCACTCGGCTCCTGGCATTGTCCAGATCAAGCGACATCCATCACCCCTGATTTCGCGGTGCTTGAAACGCGCGTGGGGATCGGAATGACCCGATCCCCACGCCAGCAGTTCGATTGCGGATGCCGCGCCCAGCGCGGCATCCGGGACGGCTCAGGCCGCCAGGCTCTGCTTGGCGCGCTCGGCAATGGCGCCAAAGGCCTGGATGTCATGCACCGCCAGATCGGCAAGGATCTTGCGGTCGACGTCGATCTCGGCCTTCTTCAGACCGGCGATCAACCGGCTGTAGGACAACCCGAACTCCCGCGCTGCGGCGTTGATACGGACGATCCACAGCGCACGGAACTGGCGCTTCTTCTGCTTGCGGCCGATATAGGCGTACAGCGCCGCCTTGGTGACGGCCTGATTGGCGACCCGGAAGATCTTGCGCCGGGCGTTGTAGTAGCCCTTGGCCTTGGCCAGAACCTTCTTGTGCCGACGACGTGCGGTAACTCCGCGCTTGACTCGTGCCATGACTCAACCCTCCTCAGAGATACGGCAGCATGCGCTGGACGCGACCGGCATCCTCGGCACGCACATGGTTGGGGGCACGCAGACCGCGCTTACGCTTGGTCGACTTCTTGGTCAGAATGTGGCTCTTGAAGGCATGTCCGCACTTGAACTTGCCTGAAGCCGTCTTGCGGAAGCGCTTGGCCGCCGCACGGTTGGTCTTCATCTTTGGCATTGCAATGCTCCTGAAGCGTATTCTTCGTTACTGGTCCAAGTGGCGGCGTGGCGACCGCACTTCATACTGACTCGGACCCGCTAGTGATCCCGCGCGCCAGGCGCGGCCGGGCATGATAGCAGCAAGGCCGGATCCAGTGAAGTGCCTGGCTCGGCCGGCTATCGTCCTGGTCCCTGGTCGCCGCAGCTCAGCCCGTGCAACGAGGTCAGCCGCTGCAGTTGGAAGCTGCCGCTGCCGAATCCGGGCACGACCGAGTCGTAGTGCGCCTCGCCCTGTTGACATCCCAGGCGCAGGCGCAGATCGCCCCAGAAGAAGCGCTCGACATCACCGGGATCGAAGCCGGCGCCGAAGCGCGCGCCACGGGTCGCATGCAGATCCTGCATGACGATCTCCTCGCCCTCCAGCTTGCCAGTCCCGACCATCCAGTACTGGCGCCCGTCCGGATCATAGCTGAACCACATCAGCAGGACCGCGTCACTGCTCAGCCATTGGATCGCAAAGCCTTCACCATTGTGCTCCGGGTCATACCAGGATCCGCTCTGCCCGGCCTCAGGACGCGACACCGCGCCCGGCAACGGCGCGCAGTCGATGGCCATTGTGTGCGAGGTGCGGACCAGTTCGAATCGTCCCTCCTGCCCGAAACCGCGATAGTCGAACCAGCCACTGGTGCAGCCGCTGAACCAGAACTCGCCGCTTGCGACCACTTCGCGCTCGATCAGGTCGGGGTCGAAGTCCGGCCCAAAGCGCCCGCCCCGGGTCACGAACAGCTCCGGAAAGCGGATTCGATTGCCTTCGATCCGGCCAACGCCGTTCAGCCAGCGTTGTTCGCCGTCATTGTCGTACGTGAACCAATAGACCACGGCACGCTCGCCATCGATGTTTTCGAGCAGGAAGCCTTCCCCGGATCGGGCCGGATCATGCCAGCCGGCGCTGTGCCCCTCGGACACCGGGAACGGCGGCTCTTGCGCTTGCAGCGAGACCGGCACGATTTGCGTCCGGTCGCTGCCGCCGCTGTCACCGGCCAGTCCATTGACGTTCTCGTAGCCGCTCCAGGCACCGTTGTGCCAATCGACGGCAGTGCCAGGGTCAGAATCCATGCGTTGACCAGTCATGTCGGCGACATCGACGACCAGGTGAGCGGGTATGGATTGCGCCGCGGCGTTCTGCAGCAGGTTGCGATTATTGTCATCGTCAGCGACGACCAAGCGAAAACCCAGTGCGTCGTCGCGGTAGCGCAGATAGCCGTCGGGCGCAGCACCGGACTGGTGCGCCCATTCCGGTGTCGAGCGTTGGACGGTCAGCGCCTGGGTATTGACGCGCAAGTCCAGCGTCACCGCCAACGACGATTGCGGCTGGCCAGGAAACACCGTCACGTCACCAGCGTCGTCGCGCCAGCGCATCGGCTTGTTGAAAGCGAGCCAGACCCGATACGGTCGGCCCAGCTCCAATGCACGCAATTGGCGCTCGACGAGCACGCGCTCGACGCCTGATCCGGTAGCGCGCCAATGCCGATCCAGGATCAGCGCCCCGCTGTCTTCGTCGATCACCCGCAGGCGCTGCAAATGCGGCGGACCGGCCATGCGATATGCGGCCGCGGCCAGACTCTTGGCGACATTGCCGCGCACCCTCCGTATCTGAGACTCGGGCAGAATGAAGCCGGAATGGCCGTTGCTGCCGAAGCCGCCGTATTCGACTCCGGCGCTGCCGCCCGGCTCGATCTCCCAGGTCAGCGACGGGATCTCATAGGTGTAGCCGAAGTACTCGTCGGTCGCACCGATGCCCTGCCCGATCGGTCCTGGGATGTCGAGATAGCGCTTGCCGCCAGGCAAACCCATATGATGATCGCTGACCATGGCCAGCAGTTCGGCCTGGATTCGATTTCGCCGATTGTTGGACGTCCTGGTGCTGAAAAACACCCGGCTGAACGAATGCACGTCGACGAACAGGCGCAGGCGCTCGCCGGGAGCCTGCTCGGCCGCCGCATACAACGCCAAGCTCTCCGGCTCCGACCCCGGTGCCATGCCGCGGTATATCAGACCCAGGGGATTGGCGGTTCCCGGGGGACTGGCCCAGAACGGCAGGTTGTTGCGATTCAGATCGATACCATTGAGATGGTCGCCGACCGTGGCCAGATCCTCGTCGACCTGGAACATGTTCTTGCGGCGCATGCGGCCATCGCGTGGCGTGACCATCGGGGTGGTCGGGTCACTGCCCAGGTAGTTGCTGCGGGGATAGCGCTGAGTTTGCAGGAGACCGTCGATGTTCTGTACCGGAATTGTCAGGATGTCGACGTTGTCGCGCAGATAGCTGAGCCAGTGGTTGTCGCCCTGGCCATCGACCAGCAGTTCCAGCAGGCCGGTCACGACTTCAGGCGACTGCCACTCACGGGCGTGGATACCGCCATTGATCAGCATCACAGCGCGCGGCCGACCCTCGACATCGGGTGCCTCGGGGTCGCCGAAGCGATACATCCAGATATCCCGGCCATGCGCGGTGCTGCCAACGACGGTGCCGCTGACCGTATCGTTGTCGAGCAGCATCTGTTGATGCCTGGCATGCAGTCCGGCATAACTGCGAAAGCCGTCGAACGGCAACGGCGTGTCCTGCGCCTCCGGAACCGGATAGCCCAAGCCGAGCGGACCCGGACTTTCGGTCCAGTCAACCAGTTGCTGACCGGCTGCCGGCGAGGCCAGCACCAGGCTCAACCACAACAGGTGGCACCGGTTCATCGTTGTGCCTCCTGGCCGCGCGCAAGTTGCGGCAGATCCGCGCGCAACCGCCGCACCAGCTCGATCCGCCGTTGCAGCGCCGGATCCCCGGTCGCCGCCTGGTCCAGCTCGGTCAGCTTGGCAACTGGAAGGCTGCGCGCCAATTGCAGCGCCACCGCGGCTGCATCGGCGGAATCGCGCAACAGCACCAGCAGCCGCTGCTGCCAGGCCGTGCGCAGCGCCGGTTCGCGTTCGGCATGCTCGCTCGCGATCGCGATCGCAAGACCGCGAACGCCGGCATCGGCGTGACCCAGCAGCGTTTCGGCGACAGCGAACGCGTCCTTGCCCGCGAGCCGCTCCGAGGCCCGGCGCAATGCCTCAGAGGCGACTGCGGGATCGGCCCGGACGATGCTGGTCCTCAGCCCCTGAACATCGCCACCCGCCAGGTGTACACGCATGGCCAACGGCGTGAGCGACAACGCCGGATCATCATCAAGCAGCTCGCTCAAGCGCGACAACGCCGGTCCCGACAGTTCGCTGACCGCCGACTCCACGCCGCCACGCCATGGCCGATCCTGAGCCGCGAGGTATTCGGCAATCATCGGTCCATAGTCTCGGGGATCAGCAGCCAGCCAGTGCGCCCGGGCCAGGCGATAGCGCTTTTCGTGCCGCAGTCCCTGCGCGGCAGCAGCAACATCGAACAGCGGCACCCGGACCACCGCCGACTCTTCATGCAGGCGAACGGCCTGTGCCTGGTAATCGGCCAGCCAATCGAGCGCGGCATCGGGAATCATCGCCAGCGGCTGCGCCCGCAACCCATGGATGTAGCCATACAGCACGGCATCGCGAGCCGCTGGTGCCAGCGCCGGGTCATCTCGAACCGCCGCCAACGCAAGGTGTAGATCGGCAGCAGCCGGCGTAGCCGCGGACGCTCGGACCAGTTCGGCCGCGCGTGCCCGCACTTCCTGCTGAAACAGCAGCGCCTGCTGTGCCGGCGGCACCAGCACCGGTTCCGACGCCACAGTCACGGTTGTCCATGCCAACACACCCAGGAGCCCTGCTCGCCAGCCCATTACGATAGTCCTCGTCGATCGTTCCGGCCAGCCTACTATCGTTCGCAGGAGAGTTCGAGTGCTGTCCGGCGACCGCGTCCGGCGGCATGCAATAGCCGGACGCGCAGCTGTCCCTTCGTGTCCGACCGCCTTGGCGGTTGACCGCGGGGGGCCGCTTCGAACCGGCCGGCGAACACCGGCCCGGTCCAGGATCAGACCATCAACGCTTTTTCGGCGCGATCATCATCACCAGCAATCGACCTTCCTGGCGCGGTCGCTGCTCGATCACGACCTCGTCGCCAAGATCCTGTTCGATGCGCTGGGTCTTGGCCAGACCGAGTTCCTGATGGCTCATTTCGCGACCGCGAAAGCGCACCGTGACCTTGACCTTGTCGCCCTCCTCCAGAAACCGGCGCATATTGCGCAGCTTGATCTGGTAGTCGCCTTCGTCGGTGTTCGGCCGGAACTTGACTTCCTTGATTTCGACCTGCTTCTGCTTCTTCTTGGCCGCATTGGCCTTCTTCTGCAGTTCGAACTTGTATTTGCCGTAGTCCATGATCCGGCATACCGGTGGATCGGCATTGGGCTGGATCTCGACCAGATCCATGCCGGCCTCCTCGGCCATCGCCAGCGCCTGCGCGCGGGTCAGGATCCCGGCTTGTTCGCCCTCGGCGTCGATCACGCGCACACGCGGGACGCGGATGTCATCGTTGCGGCGGTTGCCTTTGTCGTTGATGGTGCTGATTCGCTGGTCCTCCAAGATGGGAATCGGAACGCACAGAACGCGGTCAGCGCCGCTGCGCGAGATCCTCGTGCAGACGCTGTTCGAACGCCGGAAGCGGCATCGCCCCGAGGTCCTCCCCGCTGCGCGTGCGCACCGCAATCGTGCCCTGCTCCTTTTCGCGGTCACCCGCTACCAGCAGATAGGGCACCCTTTGCAGGGTGTGCTCGCGAATCTTATAGCCGATCTTCTCGTTCCGCAAATCTGATTCCACGCGGAAGCCTTGATTTGCAAGGGCTTTTCGCACCTGCTCGACATAGTCGGCCTGCTTGTCTGTGATTCCCATCACGATTGCCTGCACCGGCGCCAGCCAGGACGGCATCAGACCGGCGTAGTGCTCGATCAGAATACCGATGAATCGTTCCATCGAACCGACGATCGCCCGATGCAGCATCACCGGATGCCGGCGCGAGGACTGCTCGTCGACATACTCGGCACCCAGGCGCTCGGGCATCATGAAGTCGACCTGCATGGTGCCCAGCTGCCAGGCGCGGCCGATCGCGTCCTTCAGGTGGTACTCGATCTTCGGGCCGTAGAAGGCGCCCTCGCCCGGCAGCTCGGTCCATTGCACTCCGCAGGCCGACAGCGCACCACGCAGCGCGGCCTCGGCCTTGTCCCAGACCTCGTCCGAACCCAGGCGCGATTCCGGACGCAGAGCCAGCTTGACCTCGATCTCGGCAAAACCGAACGTCTCGTAGACCGCCAGCGCCTGGTGATGGAACGCCGTGACTTCGGCTTCAACCTGGTCCTCGGTGCAGAAGATGTGACCATCGTCCTGGGTGAAGGCACGCACGCGCATGATTCCATGCAGGGCGCCCGAGGGCTCGTTGCGATGGCAGGAGCCGAACTCGCCATAGCGGATCGGCAGATCGCGGTAGCTGTGCAGGCCGGCGTTGTAGACCTGGACATGGCCCGGGCAGTTCATCGGCTTCAGCGCGTAGTCGCGCTTCTCCGACTCGGTGAAGAACATGTTCTCCTTGTAATTGTCCCAGTGCCCGGACTTCTTCCACAGCGTTACGTCGAGGATCTGCGGGCAGCGCACCTCGTGGTAGCCGGATTCGCGGTAGACCTGGCGCATGTACTGCTCGATCTGCTGCCATAGTGCCCAACCCTTGGGATGCCAGAAGATCATGCCCGGCGCCTCTTCCTGCTGGTGAAACAGGTCGAGCTGGCGGGCGAGCTTGCGGTGGTCGCGCTTCTCGGCCTCTTCGACGCGCTGGATATAGGCGTCGAGCTGCTTCTTGTCGGCCCAGGCCGTGCCGTAGATGCGCTGCAGCTGTTCATTGTTCGAGTCGCCGCGCCAATAGGCCCCAGACACCTTGGTCAACTTGAATGCCTTCAGAAAGCGCGTGTTCGGCACGTGCGGTCCGCGACACATGTCGACGTACTCCTGGTGGTAGTACAAGCCCATCGCCTTCTCGTCGGGCATGTCCTCGACCAGGCGCAGCTTGTAGTCCTCGCCGCGCTCACTGAACACGGCAATGACCTCGGCACGCGGCGTCACCTTCTTGATCACGTCGTACTCACTGTCGATCAGCTCGCGCATGCGCTGCTCGATCGCGGTGACGTCATCGGGCGTGAACGGCCGCTCGTACGCGATGTCGTAGTAGAAGCCTTCGTCGATGACCGGACCGATCACCATCTTCGCGCTGGGGTACAGCTGCTTGACCGCGTGCCCGATCAAGTGCGCGCAGGAGTGGCGGATGATCTCGACGCCGTCGGCGTCCTTGGCGGTGACGATCTGCAGGCTGGCATCGTGCTCGATGCGGTCGCTGGCATCGACCAGGCGTCCGTCGACCTTGCCGGCAACCGTGGCCTTGGCCAGCCCGGGCCCGATCGCGGCGGCGACCTCGGCCACCGTCACCGGGCCATCGAATTCACGGCGGCTGCCGTCGGGAAGCGTAATCGTAATCATGGTGGACTCGTTTGCAGCAATAAAAAAAGCGCCAAGGCGCCTTTCCGGGACGGCGGGCACTGGCGATCGGTTCAGAACTGGCGGTTGCTTCGCGTCATCGTGATCGTGTCCGTTCGGACTACGCCTCGCAGATCAACAGGAATGTTCAGGCCGCGATGATACGAAGCCCGGCGCTGCCAGACAAGCCGTCGCCGACAGCGGCGCTCGACGGCAATCGGCTCCTGGACGCGAGCAAGCGCTCGCAGCAATGACCCGGCATGGATAAATCCGCCGCAAGACCGGGAATCGCGGAGGCAAGCGAGTGGGTGGCAACACTGTCATGATGCAGACCCGGCTGTCGTTTGCCTGCGTCCCATGAACCTCTCCGTTTGAAAGTCGACTGGAAATCGCTGTTCCGCAGCCGCCGGGCACGGCGGGAAGCGAAGGCCGCGCAAGACCGCGACCAGGTTGCGCGAGAAGAGCCGTTGCGCGCACAGTTGCTGAGCGCCGAGCAGATGGACCGCCACGGCCGTGCCCTGGCACGCAGCCACCGCATCCGTGCGCATTCGCAACCCGATCGCCTGTTGGCCAGGCTCAGCGACAACCAGAAAGTGCTCGACCGCGCCTGCGTCCTGCTCACCGCAGCCGTCCGCGAACAACGCCGGCTGACTCCGGTGGGTGAATGGCTGCTCGACAACGTCTATCTGATCGAAGAGCAGATCGGCATCGCCCGCCGCCACCTGCCCAGCGGCTACAGCCGGGAACTTCCGCAATCACCTTCGACAACGGCGATGCCGTGCTGGTGGACTATCAGGACTATCACTGAGGTAACGACGATGACGATGCATAACCCACCGCACCCTGGCAAAGTTCTGCCCGAATGGCTGGAAGGCGTGACCGTTACCGAAGCCGCCGCCCGATTGGGCGTCACTCGTGTGGCGCTATCGCGCGTGCTGAATGGCATGGCCGCTATCAGCGCGAAGATGGATCTGCGCCTGTCCAAGGCGCTGAACACGACGCCAGGGCTGTGGTATGCCATGCAAGGCGATCACGACATCTGGCAGGCGCAGCGGAAGTTCCGCGCGA
>CAZFUH010000174.1:0-8767 GCA_964522235.1 uncultured Rhodanobacteraceae bacterium | reverse complement strand
CATTTCGAGCGGCAATCGCGGGTCTCGCTTGTCTACGGCAATCGAACGCTCGCTGAGGCCATTTTTCGCGACAAGATCGAGCAGCTTCGTCGAACCTTCGGTGATCGCCTGCGGGTGATCCACGCGCTGTCGCGCCCCGAACATCCGCAACCCGGGCAGGGCCGCCTCAGCCGCGAGCGGGTGCTGGGCATACTTCGCGATCTGGCGGTACGGCCGGGTCCGGCGACGCTGTTCTACGTTTGCGGTCCGGGCGGGATGATGGAGGAAGTGACTACCGCGCTGTCCGAACTCGGCGCGCCAGCCGGCACGGTTCATCTGGAATCCTTCGCACCGGCCAGGCCGCGATCGGCGGCGGCGCGCCCCGAGGAGGCGCAGGTCCGCCTGTTCATTCAGGGCCAGGCCTTCGAATTTCGAGTGCCCAGCGGAAAGACCATTCTCGAGGCGGCCCTGGCCAGCGGCATCCAGCCGCCGTTCTCGTGTCGCAGCGGCTTCTGTACCGCTTGTGTGTGTACGCGCCTGTCCGGCGAAGTGGAAATGCCGGAAGAGCATGGCCTGTCCGAATCGGAGCTGGAAATGGGACAGGCCCTGCTTTGTGTCGGCTATCCGGCCAGCCAAGAGGTTCAGTTGAGGATCGAATGAATACCATGAGCCACGACGAGATCAGGCAGGCCGCGCGAGCGGCATTGAAGGTCGATCCGGCATATGCAGCCGAGGTCCGTGCATTGGCGCAGCCGCAGGCGCACCGGTTCCTGCTCTGGATGTTCCTGCATGTGACGCTCTGGATCGCAGCGGCGGTCCTGATCTTCGCGGCAGGTCACTGGCTCTTGCATCTGCTGGCCGTCCTGGTCCTGAGCAATCAACTGCATGCAATGACCGTGCTGCAGCACGAGTGTGGACACAAGAGTGCGTTCCGCTCACAACTGGCCAATCTCTGGGTCGGCCGTTTTCTTGCCTGGTTCATCGTCTTCCCGTTCACCTCGTTCACCGAATGCCACAAGCACCACCATCGCTACATCGGCGACGCCGAGCGTGACCCGGACGACTGGAACTACGCGGCAGGTCCGTTCTGGATGTTTCTCCGGATCGCGACGTTCGCCGAACGCTTCACCTGGTTTTCGCTCGTCCGCTATGGCAGGGAGGTGCGCAACCGGGTGCTGCGCGAATTGTGCTTCAACCTGCTGTCGATGGCAGCCCTGTTCGCGCTGTTCGCCGTCCTTGGCCTGACCTACGAGTTCTTGTTGGTCTTCGTCGTTCCGCTCCTGATGCTGATGTTCGTCATCAATCCGATCTCGCGCGGCTACGAGCATTTCCCGATGGCGACCACGCCCGAAATGGACCCGTCTCGGTTCGACCTGTCCAGAAACACGATCACCGTCACCAGCCGGATCGTCGGCCTGCTCTGGGCCAATATCAACTATCACGTCGAGCACCACGTATACCCCGGTGTGCCGTTCTTCAACCTGCCACGCCTGCACGTGCTGCTGCACGACAAGTCGTTTCTTCGTGACCGCTGGCTGTTGCAACGGATGTTTCGTGAGCCGATACGCATGCCGGTGAGCGTGGATCCGGCCACCCGTGTCGCGGATCGATGAAGCCCTGCGTGTTCTGTCAGATCGTTGCCGGCGAATTGCCGGCTGCGATTGTCCACGAGGACGATCGCTGCATCGCGTTCATGGACATCCATCCATTGGCTCAGGGCCATGTGCTGCTGATCCCGCGTCGCCACGTCGAGAAGCTTGACGAGCTGGATGCAAGCGATCGCGCGCACCTGTATCGTCTGGTGGATCAGCTCGTTGCGGCCCAGCGCGGGGCCGGCTACGGGGTGGAAGGCACGCACCTGATCGTCAATGACGGCAAGGCCACGAATCAGCATGTCCCGCACGTCCACCTGCATCTGGTGCCGCGGCGGCGCGGCGATTCATTCGGCTTCTTCTTCCGGCTGCTTGGACATTTCCTCGGTCTGTTTGGCTTTCGGACCCGAATGACGAAACTCGGCGAACAAGCGGCGGCGATCTCGCGTCACCTTGGACGCGAGAGGTCTTGATCCTGCGACACCAGAACGACATGAACACGGGGAGGACGGAATGCCAGGCGACGGACCGCGTTTGCTACGCACCTTGATCATTGGTGCCGGATTCTCAGGCATCGGCATGGCCATCCGGCTGTGCCAGCGCGGCGAGCGCGATTTTCTGATCTACGAGCGTGAGCGGGGTATCGGCGGCACCTGGTGGGTCAATCAGTACCCTGGCTGCGCCTGCGACATTCCTTCGCGCCTGTACTCATTCTCATTCGAGAGCAACCCGGACTGGTCGCGACGATTTCCCCGCCAGCCGGAGATTCGCGACTATCTACGGCGCTGTGCGCAGAAGCACGGCCTGGACGCTCATTTGCGGCTCGGCACCGAAGTGGTTTCGATGCGCTGGCTGGAATCGTGCGCGCGTTGGCAGGTCGTCGACGGGCAGGGCGGGGTGATTCAGGCGCGATTCGTCGTCGCCGGAACGGGGGCGCTGTCGATTCCTGCGTATCCACAGATTCCGGGTATCGAGCGCTTTCGCGGACGTGTATTTCATTCACAGCGATGGGATCACGATGCACCGCTGACCGGTGCGCGCGTCGCCGTCATCGGCACTGGTGCGTCGGCGGTGCAGTTCATTCCCGAAATCCAGCCCGCGGTCGCGCACCTGAGCGTGTTCCAACGGACCGCTCACTGGGTCATTCCAAAATCGGATCGCGCCTTCAGCGGTGCCGGGAAATGGCTGTATCGGACGTTTTCCGGCTGGCGACTCCTGCAACGCGCCATGATCTACCTCATCACCGAGGCACGCGTGTTCGGCTTTGCGTTTGCGCCTCGGCTGTTGTCGTTGCACCGGCGGCTCTCGATTGCGATGTTGCGACGGCAGGTGCGCGACGACGATTTGCGGCAGCGGCTGACACCTCGTTTCGCGATCGGCTGCAAGCGGATTCTGTTGTCGGACGATTATTTTTCCGCTGTCGCAAGGCCGAACGTCGAGTTGGTGACCGAAACAATTCTCAAGATCGATGAAGATGCGGTGATCACGGCGGATGGCCACCGGCATCCGATCGATGTGCTGGTCTTCGCCACCGGCTTCAAGGCCAGTGAGCCGTTTCCACGCGGGATGGTTCGTGGCCGCGACGGGCGCGACCTCACCGACGCCTGGGCGAACGGCCCGGAAGCCTACAAGGGCACGACCACGACCGGTTTTCCGAACCTGTTTTTACTGATGGGGCCGAATACCGGACTTGGGCACAACTCGATCGTTTACATGATCGAATCGCAGATCGCCTACGTGCTGGCGGCCATCGATGCCGCCGAACGTCGTGGCGCGACCGTGATCGAAGTCCGGGCACAGGCGCAGCGGGCGTTCAACGAGCGACTCCAACGGCGTTTCCAAGGTACCGTATGGGCTGACAACCTGTGTTCGAGCTGGTATCAACATCGGCAGTCCGGACGCAACGTCGTGATCTGGCCTGGCTCCAGTTGGAGCTTCCGGAGAGCGACGCGGCGCTTCGATGCCGACGCCTACGATCTGTCCACCGCCAGCACTTGAGTGGAGCAACAACGATATCGCAGGGAAGGTCGACACTGGCGGGTGCGCGAATCGGGGCCGGGCGCAGCGCACGCTAGCCAGGGATGCAGTCGCCCGGAGATTGCGGAGATAGCGCTGCTTGCCCGCATTCAGCCCGCGGTCCGAAACCGGGCCACGGCGTCGAACATCAGGCCGACGCCGACGATCGCAACGATCCACAACAAGGTCTCGCGCGCCCCGGCTTGCAGACGGGCCTGCCAACGGCCGTAGCGCGCGTGCAGACGCGGGCCGAGCACGACGTGTAGTCCGAGCAGGGCCAGCGGCGGAAAGATGAAGATCAGGTTGTACACCAGCAGCAGCGGTGCCCAGACTGTCACCGACAGGTCGGCGCCGACCATGATCGCAATGGCGGCGAAGTAGGGCAGCGCCGTCACCAATTCGACCGCAGTCACGGTCGCGCCTAGCACGACCATGCCGAGCAGGCCGCCGATTCGCGGCGTTGGTGGCGCTCGCGTCGACGCGGCCGAGGATTTCGGCGCGGCGATCGCGAACACCAGCATCCCGGCACCGAGTACGGCTTGCGCGCCCCAGGCTACGGGATGATCGAAGGCGGCGCCGAAACGTTCAAACAGCGTTCCGACGCCGAGCATCAGCGCCACGCCAAGCGCAAGGTAGCTGACCAGAATGCCGGCGGCATAGCACAGTACCCGAGGGACGGCGCCTGGCTGGGACAGCAGGTAGATCGTGACCACAAGCGCCGACGGATTGATGCTGTCAATCACAGCCAGCGCCAGTACGGCCATTGCGGATTCGGTCATGGCTTCGCCCGGCTCAGTCGACGAGACGCTTTGTAGCACTGCCCGTGCGCTTTGCCATGGCCCGATGGTCAGGTGCTCGGTCGATCCCGACGCCGCAGCGGTGCCGGCTTCCGTTGACGAGCGAGGTTTTTGGCGCCGATTGGAAAGCGCCGCGAATCAAGCGGCCACGCCATATTGCGGCTTGGAGCTGCGCGGCAGCGGCAGCGAAGAGTTCGACCACGGCCGGCGCATCGGTGGGCAGACGGTGAGGAATCCCTTCCTCGCAGCTCAGGCGTCGAATTGATTCGGTATATCGATGTCGTTCTTGTTGTCGTCGTGCGTACTGGATGTGCAGCCGTCCATTCCGCGACGGAAACCGGAGCAACGACGATGACCAGAGGAAACCTTGGGCTCGCCCTGAGCGTGGCGTTCAGCAGCGCGCTGATCGGCTGCGCTCCGGTGCAGCAGGGCGCAGACCAGTGCAGTGACATCAATATCAACCTGCTGGAGCTGACCGATGCCCAATACAGCACTCTTGCGCAGGCCGAGGGCGGCCTGAGCCTGGCGCAGCGGGCCCAGATCGATGCGGCCGCCACCAGCTTCATGAGCACCGTGTTTAACGGCGACGGTACGCCGCGAATCGTCAACGGCGTCCCACAGTTGCGCGAAACGCCGATCGCCGGTTGTGCGGTAGCGGTTACCCGCGACCAGCAGATCGCCTATCTACAGGGCTACGGCGTGGCCGATCTGGCCAGCAACCGCCCGTTCACGATCGCGACGCCGTCGGCGATTGGCTCGATCGCCAAGACGCTGACTGCTCTAGGCGCGTTGACCTTGGTCGATGACGGCGTACTGGATCTGAACAGTGGCGTGCTGGCCCAGACCGGCCTGATTCCCGGCGTCGACGTGCCGTGGCAAGACGCGAGTCTGCGCCATGTGCTCGCGCACCGCGGTGGTTTTCGATACATGCCGTTGTGGCAACCGGGGACATTCTCCGACGGCCCGAGCATGGCGGCGGTGTTTCCGAACTTCGACTTCCCATCGCTGCAGCCGGTTCTGGTTTTCCAGGGCTACAAGGGGCGTGCCGACAACCAACCCGACGCGCCCGGCGGAGCGGTGAACTACTCGAACGTCGGCTATAGCGTCGCTGGCACCCTGGTCGATGTGCACAGCAAATCGCCCGCGGTGCCGGCGCACCAGCGCGGCTACGAGTCGTTCCTGTGGCACCGTGTCGGACGCGGCGGCAAGGGCTCGGCACCGAACATGAGCTCGATGTGCCTGGCCACCGACTTCCGTGACAATGACATCAAGAATTTCGCCACCGGCTACGCGCAGAACGGATCGGTATACGGATTTGGCGACAGTACCGCTTACGGTTGGGGCTGGGAAGGCCCGGCCGGCGGCTGGAGCATGACGATCGGCGATCTGGGCCGTCTAATGGTCATCCTGCAGTCGGACGCGGTGGTTCCTAAGAATCTGATCGACAGCCAGATGCGCGTCGTGCAAGGCGTGTTCAGCAGCGGTGTACGCTCAGGCTTGGGCCTGGAGCTGTCGCCACAAGGCGCCACGTCCTGGTTTGGAAAGGGCGGCGATATCCTCGGTTATACCGCCGACTTCAAGATTTGGCCGAGCAGCACCGGCACCGACTGGGGCGTCGCGTTCATGTGCAACCAGGAGAAGACCGGCAAGGGCTTGACCCAGGCCGTCCGCAACGCGCTCGGTTCCGGCGGTCCGCCCAATGGCGGCATTGGTGGCCATACCGCACCACCGACCGCCAGTCCGGAGACGATCGAGCTGGTCAAGCGCTATGAGGATGATGTCCGTGCGCTGGCCGAGCGCTATCTCGATCCCGAGCAGCCGGCAGAGCACACCTGGGCGCTCGTACGCCGCTCGTTGATCCGTCTGGACAATGGGCCAGAGCTGGTTCGCGCGATCGAGCGCGGCGACTTCGTCGAAGCGCTGCACCTGCTGCCGGGCCTAGGTGACTGACCCCGCGGGCCCATCACCCGGTCCGGTTCGCTCCCGAAGCGACCGGATCGGGCTTTGACCGTAACCAAGGATGACCATCGCTGCGTGATGACCGCGACCTCGTCCAGCGAGTCGCGGACCCGCAACCGCGGACCCCAACAGCCTGGGATAAACCGATTCCTCCCTGTGTTCCCACACTTCCTCAAGCGAGCTCACCGTCCACCTCGCTGGTAAGTTGTTTGAAGAGGTCATGGTGGCGCTTGAGGTGTTCTGGGGACATTGCCGCCTCGATGAGTTCTCGCAGTTCGAAGGGCTCCACTTCGCGACCGGTGAGATCAGGGCTCCAGTTCGGTCCGGCAATGGCGCCATCCCCTGACATGCCGGGAAGCCAGCGGTACATCAAGTCGAACAGCCCTATCGGATGGGGGGCGTGAGCCGGAAAATGCCGGCCTTGCACGCGCCGGGCATAGGCCGCATCGGAAAAAAACAGCAGCACCGTCGAGGGCTCGTCGTCCACTTCGAACTCGAAGGATTTGCAAGTGGCCATGCCCTCGGCGGAGCGAAGTGCCCAGACCTCGTCTTTTTCGGCGACCCGCCGGATGAAGCGGTCGAGGTCTGCTTGTGAATCGGCGCGTAGTCGCATTATTGCCTGTCCCCTTTCGCAAAGGTCTCGTAGCGGTAGAACAGCTCGGAGTCATCCTGGCTCGCCCCGATGAACGCCGGGTAGCGCTCGGCAGGCGACGCCCCGTGGGCCGAGGCCAGGGCCTTCATAACGTCCTGCCCAGCTTGCACCTGCCGTGCGACGGCCGCCAGTCCCAGCAGCCCGGCTCGATAGATTCGCCACCTGATCTCGTATTCCGACGCGTCCAGCGCATTGCGCGCGTCGAAGCGCACGGTCACGCTGCCCCGTCCTCGTTCGAACGACGGCAAAGCAGCCAGATCGTCCCGGTCCGAGGCCAGGATGATCAGTTTCACTTCCCGGAGATTCGTGGCCCGGTCGATCAGCCCGCATCGAAGCGCACTCCCGAACAGCTCGCAATTCACCTTCCGCACCCTGTTGAGTCGGTTCATCACGCGACCCGTCTTGATTGTGGGGAAATCCAGCGCGAAATCGGAGGACAGGCGAAAGCGTCGGTTCGCTGCGCGGATCGAAACGTCACGAACGGTAGCGTTCAAGATACCTGGCCTCAAGCTCGGTCAAAGCACCTCCCTGGTCCATTGAAAACCAGATCCCGCTCTCGAGCACGAGCCGGCACAGGAAGGCTTCGAAGGATGGAGCACAGCGACGGATGTCATCCGGATCCGGCAGGGTGTCTTGCCACTGCTCTTCGGGAAGGCCGTAGAAGCCAGGGGAAGCCACCACGCAATGTTCCGGCCCGTTTTCCGGCAGGTGGAGATACCAGAACAGGCACGCCTGCGAGTCTGCGAGAAACCGAACCAGGAAGCCGTCACCAACCGGAGAAGGCACGAGGCCGGGGCAAAGATCCAAGTAACAGTCGGTGGGAGTACGGACCCTTTGCACCAGCTGGGGATTGCCGATGAATTCGATGAACGAACCCGGAAGCTGGATACCCATCTCCGAACTGGCATGCTTGAGCAGGTTGAAGGAGGAAGCGATGCCGGTCGCCCTGTCGTCGGAGCCGATGTGGTCGGTATAGGGTCCATAGCCGGACAACCATGAAAAGCCGCCGTCGAGCGAACAGGGCAAGGAGGGTAGGTTTCCATAGGCATATTCACCATACGTGCCGACACGAGGCCGAACCTGCCCGAGTCCCGCAACTTCAAGATCGACGCCCCACCACGCTGGCTTGAAGCAGGAATGGAAAGTCATGAAAGCCTCAACACACGTTCTTCCAGAGCGGCTGCGTTCCCCAAGTCGCCACCCTATTCTCCTCTGTCAAGCACCCCAGGCTGCGCTGAACATCATGCGTTCTCGAAGTCTTGGGTCGTTGCGGATGATAATGGCTGCTACGGCATTGCGCACACGGGCATGTCGGACCGTGGCATCGACATCAAGCGCGCAAGCTAGGCAAGCGGGCGTAGCCGGATCGGCGTGGCGACAGCGAATCGGACTCGGCCTGTCGGGATTCTTCCGGCGCCTGAGCGCGTACGGGCCGTAGCGCCGGCTCGAACCTGCTAGTGTAGTACGCCGGAAGTTTCGCACCATTCTCGCTTGGTCTTCGGCCCCGATCCGGCGTTGCTCGTCGTCGCCATAGCGCTGCTATGACTCCTCCTCGCGCCTTGTCTCGGGACCGAATCCACGGCGCGATAAAGGCACCAAACTTCCGGCGCACCACACTAGCCTGCGCCGCACTTGATCCCTGCGCGACGTGAGTCCCTCCGGTGACTAGGTTTCCATTCATGCTGCATGTCGTCGTGCCTGTGTTGTCGTCATTGTCGGCAGCGCCGGCGCTCGCGATCACAGTCGACGGCCGGCTCGACGAGGCCGAATGG